>NZ_JBGCTX010000053.1:0-16669 GCF_041102755.1 Francisella sp. 19X1-34 | reverse complement strand
TTACTGCCTTTCAACTTTTAAATAACAACGGTTTAGCTATTTTCAATCTAATTTATATTTTTTGTGCACAGAACCTAGTTTAACTCCCAGATATTTGGAAATTAGCAGACTATTTAAGAGGGATAGTATGAAAAAATATAATACAAAATCTATTTTAGAGATAGCATCTATGCTTTCTTTGGAAAAAACTGAAGTAACTAATCGCCTTAGGATAATTGGAGGTTATAGAGAAGAACTTACAAAGTCTTCCTCTAAAGCTAGATTAGATAAAGAAGACATAGAGTATATAATAAGTTTTGAGGTATTTGAACAGACTGATAGGCAGGGAGGCAATGTATTGGTAGAAAAAATCAAAAAGCATCCAGATAAATATAGAATATTTACTCATAGCTTATTTGATAAAAAATTGGCTGAATAATAAATCTTTCTTGATTGAATTAAGTTTCTAAATACTTAGTAGATAAAAGCAACGTAGCCCTCTATTTTCATTATTAATAAAATAAAATCTTATATTTCTATATAAAATTTATACATCTTAAATAGCTTCTAATTTTAGTTTTAGTAAAAAATAAGAAGTTGCTGTATATTTTATTGACCATTAAATAATAATGGTTATCATTACTGAATAAATAAAAAGTAAATGATAATTAACCTCAATTGGAGTGATGATGGATAAAAAACAAAATGCTGCTTTTCGTGCTAGATGTGTAGTAAAACAGAAGTTATATGGTGTCTTAGCAACACAGTCTAATTCTATGCCAGGATACCCTTTTGGCTCGATGGTTCAATATGCTATCAATCAAGATGGCAATATTATCATATATGTAGCTAAGATTTCTCAGCATACACGCAATATTAACCTCGATGATAAAGTGTCATTAACAATAATTGCTGATGAGGCTAATGATATTAGAGAAACTGCGAGAGTAACTCTATTAGGTAAAGCAAGAAAATCTGAGTTAGAAAATAATCACCATATTTACTCATTGTTTTTCCCAAATAATTCTGATGCAACTCAAAATGTTGTTCATAAAGGATTTGAATACTATGAGTTGGAGATAGAACGTGTCAGATTTATTGGTGGCTTTGCTGATGCTCATTGGATTAAAAAAGATGACTTTTGTTTAAAACAAAATTTCACAGGTGATTCTATATCTAGTGTTGTGAAGCATATGAATGAAGACCATTTAGAGCTTCTTAAGCTATGCTATCAGCTATATGCTCTAAACCAAGGATATTACTCTCAACTTAGAATGATATATTTTGACCAAGAAGGGCTATGGTTACAAAGTGAGCATAAAAATCACTATATCAATTTTGAAAAGCCTGTAGAAACGCTTTCAAGCCTTAAGACAGCATTTATAGAAATGGGTAAGAAAGCTAGAGAGCAACAAGGTCAAGATTAATTATGCTTAGCTATTTTTTGAGTCAGTTTGGACTAGTAGGTTATTTAATGCTATTGGTAAGTTTAGTACTTACTGCTATATGTATCGAAAGATGTATTACATTTGTTTTCTTACCGAGGTTTAAATCGTTACAGATTGAAAGCTTAATAATTTTAGTTGGCCAAGGTGATAGTAATGCTATAAAAAATAGAATAAATAATACTAATAGTAAGCTTTCTAAGTATATTGCACCATTACTTTTAGAATCTAAAGATATCGCTGAGAATGCTGTTAGCATACAGATGCGTAAAGAGCGTAAGCGCTTGCAGCAACCATTGGTTTGGTTAAACTTCTTTGCTGTAGTTTCACCGATGTTAGGTTTGCTAGGAACTATTTGGAGTATGAGTCACTCATTTAAAGCTCTTGCTGAGTCTCTTAATGGTAGTGGTCTTGAGCATATGATCTTATATTTATCTGAGGCTATGTACGCGACAGCTTTGGGTATTATTTTAGCGTTACTTAGCATGTTTACTTTCTATTGTTTTAGACATTATAGTGAGAGCTATCTATTTCGTGCTGAAGAGGTTTTAAATGATCTTGCACTAGGGTTAGAGCGTCAAAAAATAGCTAATAAAACGCAATACTTAACAGATAATCTTTATGTGAAAAAGCAGGCTTAGATATGATTTCAAGTACAAATAAATCTCATAATAGTAGTCTTGATTTAGATGAACCAAATCTAATTCCACTACTTGACTTTATGCTTGTATTGCTAGTGATGTTTGTGCTGTTAGCTGGACCAGTCCAACATATACTTAAGTTGCCGTTACCTGAAGTCAAAGGTCAAGCGGTATCACAAAGTAAAGCATTGAAGATGACAGTATATATAAAAAGCTCAAAGAATTTTCTTATCAACAATAAGCATTTTGAATCTCTTGGAAGTCTTCAAAGATACCTTAAAAGCATACAGAAAAGTAAGGATTTAAAAGAGATAGAGATAGCTGCCGATAAGAAAATATCACTACAAAATATGCTTGAGATTTTTGCTGCTATAAAAGAGTTAGGACTAACTACTGCAGATATTCAAGTAACTAAATAGCCTTAAACTAAGATAAGAAAAATGAAAAAAAATATATTAGTGAGAATTATATTATCACTACTTATGTTCTCGTGTGCATATTCTCAACAAACTCAGCAGGAAAATAATGGTGATACTGTTGATTTAGGTGAGATTGAGGTAGCAGCTGTAAAAAAAGCGGATGTTGGAAACATAAAAAAAGATAAAAAGAAAAAAGAGTCTGTAGAGCAAAGTGCAAATGCTGCACCTCCATTATCTACATCTAATTCAAAGAACTCTTTGATTTTATCAACTGCTGATCAGCTAAATAAATTACAAGGGGTGCAGATATTTAGTGGAAGTAGAGAGATATCCCAAAACATAAGTATGGGAGGCTTAGCTTTTAATAGAGTATTTGTAGGTATTGATGGTATCAATAATAACTTTGCTTCCTTTGGTCATAACTCAACACGTCAGCTACCTAGTGAGTCTCTTTATAAGCAAGTATCAGCAGATCAGTCAGGTAGTAATATAGTCTATGGTAACGGCGCATTAGGTGGTGCTGTAAACTTTGAAACTATTGATCCTAGTGATTTATTAAAAGGTAGATCATTTGCTACTAAGCTAGGCGTAGGTGGAGAAACAGGTGATCTGGGAGTTAATGGTAATACAGCAGTAGCTTTCAAGGCAGGCGATTTTAGTTACTTATTTGATATTGTTGGCGGTCGTAATAATGATATTAGATTAGGGAATCATACTAATCTACCTTTCTCAGCAAGTAATAATCTACAGTTCTTATTAAAAGGCGTTTGGAATATTTCAAAGATACAAACTTTTAAGGCTTATTGGTTATCAATGCAGAATAATGGACTTTATCCGGCGACGATAAATGATGTTGTAGGAGAATATAATCCACCTTCAAAGTTTAACTTCTTACAACAACAAGTAATGCTGGAGTATTATCTAAATCCTAATAATCCTTATGTTAATTTAGCAGCTAAAGTTTTTTATATCAGAAATAACTATAACTCTAATCCTATCAATGATGGTCAAGGTTTTGCAGTGCCTCAAAATATAAAGATTAATACTACTGGTTTTAGGGTTACAAACAAGACTTTTGTTCTAAAGCAAAACCTAGTTTACGGTACAGAGTTTAAATTTTTTAATGGCTTTAATGTCGGGAAAAATAGTTTAAATTTCCCTACAGCTAATCAGCAAACCTATAGTGGATATTTACAGGATAGTTGGGATATTACTTCTAAATTAAATATAACTCTAGGTGGGCGTGTTAATGGATACCATAGCCAAAGTGGGAAGCTACAGAACGGAGGGGCTTTTTTCACAAAACAAGGAAGTATTAGTTATAAAATTATTAAACCATTAAAAGTATACTTTGCTTATACAGAAGGTTATAGAATTCCATCTCTACAAGATTTATTCTTAGGTGGAAGTCATCCAGGAATGAGTTTCTTACAATTTGTTCCAAATGCTAATTTAAAGCCAGAAATAGGACATAATAAATCTGTTGGTATTACTGTTAATAAGCAACTAACGCCGACACAGAGTTTCTATTTTAATAGTAATATATTTCTAAATGATGTTAGTAATTTTATAGTTGATTCAAAAGTAAATGCTTCTCAGCAGATTTATAAAATACAAAATATAAATATTTCTCATGCTCAACTATTTGGTTATAGTTTGGCATTTAAATATCATAATAGTTGGTTTGATTTTGGTACAAACTTCACTTATACAAGAGGAGAGAGCTTATCTGCTTATCAAGGATCTGGAGGTAGTTTAGTGCCTTCAGGAAGCCCATTACCTATTCCTAGAGCAAAAGGAATAGCAACACTTGATATTCCAATCAAGCCAATAGATAGCTCTTTTCAAACAAGTATTAATTATGCTTTAACACAAAATAGAGTTCCACCTGGAGGTGAGAACCCAATTAGTAATGTTCCTGGTTATGTCTTACTGAACCTAGGTTATAAATGGCAACCTAAACGCTTTAAAGGGTTAAATGTAAGTGCTGGGGTTAATAACGTTTTTAATAGGTATTATCAAAACTATGATGGACAAAATCTTGTACCAGCTATGGGGCGAAATTTTTATTTGCAAGCAAGCTATAATTTTTAGAGAGGACATATATGCTTAGGACACTTAAGTTTACAGTAGCAATTGTTGGTTCAATATTCGTTGATTACAGTATTTATGCTGCATTAAATCAGTCAAAATCTACACAATGGTATATTGGTGAAACTCAACTAAAATCTCAATCAATTGAGGAGATAGTTAAGAAAATAAATATAGTTAGTCAACCAAAGACTAGCTCTAAAGAAGTTACTGCTAAAGAGCTAAAACATGCAACAAAAGCAGTTAAAAAAACAAAAAATACCAAAGCTAAGTTAACTAAGAATAAACCTCATAAACAAGAAAAGTCTAATATACATAAGAAATCTGCAAACGTTAATGTTAAAGAGAATAAAGCCATAGCTAAAATAACCCAACAGCCAAAATTAAAATATACACCACCAAAACTAGACTACCCGAGCTCTGCGATTAAGAATAATGAACAAGGTCATGTAAGAATAAAAGCAAATATAAATTCAAAAGGTCAAGTTGTTGGAGTTCATATTTTACAATCTAGTGGTTTTGATGATTTGGATCAGGCTGCAATTAAATGGTTTGAGAAATTAGTCTTTACTCCAGCAAAAAGCGGTTTTACAAATGTCTCAACAACAGTTGAGCAGACAATATCATTTAATTTAAAGGAACAACAAAATGCCTAGAATAAATAAGTTAAATACTTTTATATTATTAATAATGTTATGTGCTTTTTCAAATAGCTTTGCAAAGTCAATTATTACAATTGGACCTACCGCAAGCTCAATAACTTCAACGTTTGATAATAAAGATATAATTGGTAGTGATTTAGAGAGCGTGAAAAAGATTAGCAAGCATGGCAATACTCATGTGAAAAATATAGGTTATATGCGAGCTTTAACTATAGAAAGTATTGTTGCTTTGAAACCTGATATTGTTATTGTTGATCCATCAGCTTCGCCAGCTTCAGTAATTAATAGACTTAACAACTTTGGTATCAAGACTATACGTCTTAGAAAGGCTAATAACCTAAACGATGTTAAAGAAAACATTTTAACTATTGCTAATATTACAGACTCTAAAAAAGCAGCTAATAAATTGATTGAAAAGTTAGATAATCAAGAAAATAAAACTCAAGAAATTATTAATCAATACTATAAACAAAAGCCTAATAAGACTAAACCAAAAGTTTTACTATTATTACAAATATCTGGTAATGGTGCCTATCTGTTAGGTAAAAATACTATAGGAGATACTTGGTTAAAATCTGTTGGGGCAGATAATATTTTAGGTTTTACAGGGATGAGGCCTGTATCAAAAGAAGGTCTATTAAGTCTTAAACCATCAGTTGTCATTGTAGCTCAGGCAAATAAAAAAGCCGCTGTTCCTTATAAGCAGCAGCTTGATTTCTTACATAATCAGAATGGTACTAAGATTGCTAAGTTAAATGCTATTAGACTAGATAATTTTGGTAGTACTTTTGGAAGTACTAAACTTCAGCTAGCACAAAAGATTTACTTATAGGTGGGATAATGGATTCAACACAAGCTTTTGCAAGAAAACTATTTGTTACTCAGCGAAGAAAGTATCAGTTATGGAGTATCATTTTAATAGCATTATTGATTGTAGTTTGCTTTTTATCAATTAAGCTTGGCGCTTTAAGTTTTAATCTTGATAGTATATTTGACAAAAATAATACTTTAGTTGAGCAAGTTGTTTTACAGTTGCGTTTGCCAAGATTAGTTGCCTCAGCAGTTGTTGGAGCTGGACTTGCAGTATCAGGAGTGATGATGCAGGGGCTTTTTAGAAATCCTCTAGCAGATCCTGCTCTTTTAGGTATGACTAGTGGGGCATCTTTATTTGCGATTATATTTCTACTGGCGACTGAGAATATTATTCAAACTAGTTTTATAGCCACTTGGGGAATGGGTATAAGTGCATTTGTAGGCAGTTTAGTTATCACTTTCATAACGTATCTATTATCTGTTACAAAGGGAAGAAGCAATTTAGGCATATTAGTTTTAGCTGGTGTTGCTATTAATGCTCTATGTGGTGCTTTAATAGGTGTGATGACATACTTATCAGATGATGGGATTTTACGTAATATTACTTTTTGGCAAATGGGAAGCTTTGCCAATATTACATTGGGGCAAGTTGTATTTTTATTAGTTAGTGTTTTTGTGGCAATTTTATTCATGAGAAATATTTCAAAATATCTAAATGCTATGATCTCTGGAGAAGAGTATGCAAGAATGCTGGGGATAAATATTCAACAGTATAAATTCAAAAGTATAGTTATTATCGCTCTTTTAGTTGGGGCAAGTACTGCTGTAGCTGGACCAATTGCTTTTATCGGGCTTGTTGTGCCTCATATTATGCGTTTTTTGATAGGTAATGAGCATAAGTATTTGATGTTTTTTTCAGCGATATTTGGAGCTTTGTTATTAACAGTTGCAGATATTTTATCAAGAATGATTTTATCACCAGCGGAGTTGCCGATTGGTTTAATGACAGCTCTTATTGGCGCACCATATTTTGTATATCTTCTATTTAGTAAAAAAGTTCAAAATGGAGGAAACTAAATGCTATCGATAAATAATATTTCATTAAATATTGGCAGAAAAAAACTCCTAGATGATGTGTCATTTAAAGTCACTAAAGGTTCTATTACAGGTATCTTAGGTGCAAATGGAGCTGGTAAGTCAACACTGCTAAAGTTGATATGTAGGGATTTTCATAATTATACTGGAGAAATCCTGTTAGATAATCAGTTACTAAAAAACATACCTGCTAATCAACTAAGTAAACAAATAGCTTTAGTTCGACAACATGAGTCAGTATCTACAGATATAAAAGTTATTGATTATGTTTTACTAGGAACGTTAGCTTATACCAATGGACGCTTAAAAGAAGATTCATATCTTAGAGCCATAAAGGCTTTAAGGATTTTTGAAGCAGAGATGTTTTGTCAAAAAAGTTATCAGCAACTTTCTGGAGGTGAGCGCCAGCGTGTCCAGTTAGCAAGAGCATTAGTACAGCTAAATAGTAATGATAAAGAGTATAGTGGATACTTATTCTTAGATGAGTATAGTGCCCATATGGATATATATTATCAACGTCAAACATTAGAGATTTTAAAGCGACTGATATCACAGAATAGTTTAGCGATATTAGTAATAGGGCATGATTTGAATATTGCTTTAGAATATTACGAAAATAGTCTACTGCTTAAAAATAGTAAAGCTATAGCTTTTGATAAAACAAAAAATGTTTTGACGAAACACAATATTCAAAAAGCTTTTAACATCGATGTTAGATTAGTCAGTTTAGAAGATCGTGCTCGTGATTTAATTGTCTTTTAGAATACAAAATTTTATGAAAATTTTATACTTTTTTTATTATTTCCTAATAGAACTTTTATACCTTTAGAATCTATAATCTATCACCTTTGAAAATTGATATAAATTTAAAATATAAAAAGAGGTTGATATGATTTTTCTTTCTGCAGTTGTAATGATAACTTTAGCGGTTTATATGACTTTGGCTCTTATCTTTCCAGATAAATTCTAATTGTTAGGGGTAAGGTATGTATCTAAACTTTATAATATTTGTAATCTTTATAGTAATAATAGCTTTGTTAACAAAGCCATTAGGGAGCTATATATTTAAAGTTTTTAATAATGAAAAAACTAATTTAGATTGGTTTGCTAGACCATTCCAAAGATTATATTTGTTATTCTTGGGGGAGAGCTCAAGAAAAGAACAAACAGCAAAGGCTTATTTTTTTAGTTTATTAAGTTTCTCAATAATGGCTTTTATCTTTGTCTTTCTAATACTAGTCTTACAAGGAGTTTTTCCTTTAAATCCTCAAGAAATAAAAAGTATGAGCCTTTCCCAAGCATTCAATACAGCTATTAGCTTTGTGACAAATACAAACTGGCAGAGTTATTCTGGAGAAACAGGTGTTAGCTATTTTTCGCAGATGATAGCTCTTGGGGTACAAAATTTTGCTTCAGCAGCTGTTGGATTATCTGTAGCAATTGCTTTGATAAGGTCTATAGCTAGACATGAAACAGCAACAGTTGGTAATTTCTGGAATGATCTTGGCAAAGGCATATTTTGGATATTATTACCGATATCAATAGTTATTGCGGTTGTATATGTATTCCAAGGAGTGCCACAAAATATAATGGCATATTTACATGTTCATACTCTAGCTGGGAGTGAGCAAATTATTCCACAAGGTCCTGTAGCTTCTCAAGAAGCAATAAAGTCACTTGGAACTAATGGAGGAGGTTTCTTTGGAGCTAATTCAGCACATCCATATGAGAATCCAACACTAATAACAAATTATATCCAAATGGTCTCAATATTTGCGATACCGGCAGCTTTAACTTACACATTTGGTAAATGGGTTGGAAATACAAAGCAAGGCTGGACTATTTTTGGAGTGATGTTGGTTTTATTTATCATCTCTTTACTTATTATGACAATTTCAGAGCTTCATGGTTTAGATTTTCTTGATAGTAAGCATATCCAAGATATATATGGTCAAGTAGGTCACTTATCTAATATGGAAGGTAAAGAAACTCGCTTTGGTATATTTAATTCAACTTTGTATAACACTGTATCTACATCAGCTTCAGATGGTGGAGTAAATAGTGTAATCGATAGTTATTCTGCTATTGGTGGAATGATGGCTATGCTAAATATGGCAATAGGTGAAGTTGTATTTGGAGGTATTGGAGCTGGTTTTTACGGTTTCTTTATGTTTTTAATGTTAGCTGTATTTATTGGCTCATTAATGATCGGTAGAGCGCCAAGCTTTTTAGGTAAACGCATAGAAGCTAATGATATGAAATGGACTATGCTTGCTTTATTAGTTTCGCCATGTTGTGTATTGGTATTTACAGGGTTAGCTAGTGTTATACCAAGTGTGCATGCATCTTTAACAAATAGTGGTGCTCATGGCTTCTCTGAAATATTATATGCCTATATTTCAGGAGCAAATAATAACGGTAGCTCTTTTGCAGGCTTAGCGGCAAATACTAATTATTTAAATATAACTATAGCATTGAGTATGTTTATTGGTAGATTTGGCATAATTTTTGCAGTGTTAATGTTAGCTGGGTCTTTAGTTAAGAAAAAGCGTAGCTTACAAATATGTGAAATTAGTTCATTAGATACGACAAGTATTATTTTCTCAATATTAGTGCTTTTTACAATATTAATAATTGGTGGTTTAACAATATTCCCAGCATTAGGTTTAGGTCCAATATTAGATCAATTAAATCTAACTTATTTATAGGTTGAAGTTATGAGTACAAAAAAGTCTCCTAGTCTATTATCAAAAGAGCTATTAGTTCCAGCTCTAAAAAAAACTTTTACAAAATGTGATCCTCGTCAGATGATCAAAAACCCAGTTATGTTCTGTGTTGAAGTTGTTACTTTATTATGTACGTTATATTTAATTACAGAGCTTTTTTCTGGTCAAAGCATTGGTTTTACATTACAAGTAGTTATTTGGCTGTGGTTTACAATATTTTTTGCCAACTTTGCTGAGGGTATTGCTGAAGGTAGAGGTAAGGCTCAAGCAGATACGTTAAAAGCAGCTAAGTCAAAGCTCTTTGCTATGAAAGAAGATAGTGAGGGGAATCTTACAAAAGTAGATGCAGAGAGCCTTAAAATAGGTGATATTGTCTTTGTTGATACTAATAATTTTATCCCATGTGATGGTGATGTTATTGAAGGTATGGCGACAATTGATGAATCAGCAATAACAGGTGAGTCAGAACCCGTTGTCAAAGAGGCAGGTTCCGATAACTCAGCAGTAACAGCTGGTACAAAAGTTTTATCTGATAGTGTCAAAATTAAAGTCACATCTAATCCTGGCGAGAGCTTTTTAGATAAGATGATAGATCTTGTTGAGAATGCCAAAAGGCTTAAGTCACCAAATGAAATTGCTTTGACTATTTTATTATCGGGTTTGACGTTGATTTTTGTATTTGCGATATGCTCTTTATATGGCATGGCAATGTATAGTAAAATACAGTTATCAGCAGTAGTCTTGATAGCTTTATTTGTGACTTTAATACCAACAACAATAGCAGGCCTGCTTTCAGCTGTTGGGATATCAGGTATGGATAGATTATTAAAGTTTAATATAGTAGCTATGTCAGGTAGAGCTGTAGAGTCTTCCGGTAATATTGATTTATTACTTTTAGATAAAACAGGAACCATTACATTAGGTAATCGTTTTGCAACAGATTTTATTCCATTAGGGGCGGCTTCTCCAGAGGAGCTTGCACATGCTGCATGGTTATGCTCTTTAGTCGATGAGACACCTGAAGGTAAATCAATTGTTAAACTAGCAGAAAAAAACTTTGGTTTTGATAAAAAGAAAGTAGATTTATCAGAGGCAGAAATTATACCTTTCTCAGCATATACAAGAATGAGTGGTATAGACTATCAAAACTTAGAAATAAGAAAAGGGGCTATATCTTCTGTAGATAGCTATCTAGAAGGTAAGCTTGATAGCGGTTTAGCTGCGATGTTTAAAAAAGTAACTGAACAAATATCAGAACAAGGTGGTACACCTCTAGCAGTAGCTCAAAAAGATAGGCTTTTAGGGGTTGTACATCTTAAAGATATTATTAAACCAAAGATTAAACAGCGTTTTGAAGAGTTACGTAAAATGGGTGTGCAGACTGTAATGATTACAGGTGATAACCCTCTAACTGCGGCAGCGATTGCAGCTGAAGCAGGTGTTGATGATTTTGTCGCTCAAGCATCACCTCAAGATAAGCTAGATTATATTATAAAAGCTCAAGAAGAAGGTAAAACTGTAGCAATGTGTGGTGATGGAACAAATGATGCTCCTGCACTTGCTCAAGCAGATGTTGGTATTGCTATGGCTACAGGAACCTCTGCAGCTAGAGAAGCTGGGAATATGGTTGATCTAGATTCAGATCCTAAGAAAATCATAGAGATCGTTAAAATTGGTAAGCAGATACTGGTTACTCGAGGAGCTCTAACAACATTTAGCGTGACGAATGATATTGCAAAATATTTTGTAGTAATTCCTGCACTATTTGTAACAGCTTTTCCAAGTTTGGGTGCTATGAATATAATGAATCTTCATTCATCTACAAGTGCAATATTATCAGCTGTGATATTTAATGCCTTAATTATTATATTTTTGATTCCTATGGCTCTAATAGGGGTAAAAAACGTAGTTGCATCATCACAAACTTTATTACGTAAGAACCTTTTATATTATGGCTTAGGTGGCGTAATAGTGCCATTTATATGTATTAAGTTGATTGATATGTTTATTACTGCTATTCATTTGGTTTAGGTAAGGAGAGTATAGGATGTTAAATTTATTTAAATCATTTAAAGCGATGCTTTTATTCACTCTGGTATTAGGAGTAGTTTATCCATTTTTTATTATGTCAGTTGGTTATACTGTATCAAAAAGTACAACAACAGGATCTCAAGATTACTATAATGGCAAGCTAGTTGGATCTAAGTTGATTGGCCAAGTTATGCCGAGAAATTTATTCCAAACAAGACCATCAGCATTAAATGATAATCCATTAGCAACTGGCGGAACAAACTATGCTGTTAATAATAAAACTCAGCTAAAAGAGGTTAAAGAAAGAGTTAGCAAGCTACAAGCTAGATACGGATCTAAGACTATTCCTGAAGATATGATCTTTGCTTCAGCTAGCGGAATTGATCCTGATATAAGTTTACAAGCAGCTAAGTATCAAGCTGAGTATGTAGCTAAGAAAAATAACTTACCAGTTAAACAAGTAGAGCAGCTAATAGAGAAAAATACAACTAAGCATTTACTAGGAATCGATACAGTGAATGTTCTTAATTTGAATATTGATCTACTTAAAATTTTAAATAAAAAAGTTTCTTAGTTATAGATTTTAATGATAGTGATGTAAATCATTAGTTAGTTTCTCTGCTATAATTTTCTTAGTAGCTTTTAAGCTTTATCAAATTCACTTATAGAGACTTAAATGGATAATAAACAAAAAGTAGATGCATTATTAAATTTAGCAAATAAAAGCCAAGAGTCAAAAAAAGGTAAGCTAAAAATCTTTCTTGGATATGCTCCTGGTGTTGGTAAAAGCTACGCAATGCTAAATAATGCAAAATCTCTACAGCGTGATAATAAAGATGTTGTCGTTGGCCTTTTAGTAACTCATGGTAGAGCCGAGACTCAAGCTTTGCTTGATGGTTTAGAGCTTATGCCTCTTAAAAAAATAAACTATCGTGGCAAGATATTTGAAGAGTTAGATCTAGATGCGATAAGGGCTAGAAAACCAGATATTGTTATAATTGATGAACTACCACATACAAATCTTGCAACATCAAGAAATAAAAAGCGCTATATTGATATAGAAGAGCTACTTGATGAAGGAATATCTGTTTATACAGCTATCAATATTCAACATATTGCTAGCTTATCCTATGAAGTTACACAAATAACTCAGGCTAATGTTAATGAAATAGTTCCAAATGACTTTATCCAGTCAGCAGATGAACTCGTTGTTGTAGATATTACTCCAGAAGAGCTTATAAAAAGATTAAAACAAGGTAAGGTTTATAAAAGCGATGCTATAGATAGAGCTTTAGAACGATATTTTCAGTATACAAATCTCACGATACTTAGAGACTATACCTTTAGAATGGCTGCAAATCATGTCGGTCAAGATATCCAACAGTATCGAAAGCTTTATCAAAATGGCAATGCCATTGCTACATCGCCATACGTGCTAGTATGTTGCGGTTATGATGAGGCTACGCCAAGTTTATTACGTAAAGGAAAGCTCTTAGCTACGACATTAAATGCTAGGCTAATGGCAGTATTTGTGCAAAAGCCAAATAAAATAGCAACTAAGCTTAGTTTTGGTGTGATCAGACGCTATAAGATGTTAGCAAGTAGCTTAGGTTATAGTATAGACCATATATTGGGAGATAGAGTATCTGATGGGATACTTGAGTATGCAAACTCAATAGGAGCAACAGATTTAGTTATTGGTAAATCTATAAGGCCAAAGTGGAAAGACAAAATTTTGGGCTCAGTTGTTTATGATATTATTCGCAATAATAATGGTATGCAGATACATATCGTTTCAATTAATAAGAAAGACCATAAGCTTGAAGTTGTATCTAAAAATAAGAAGAATAAATTTAAAGAGCTATTTGTTGATACATTAAAGTCTGCGCTTATAACAGCTCTTGCTGGTATTGTTATATTTTTTAGTTTAGATTTTGCAGGACTTGTATCACAGACACTTTGTTTTTTAATAGTTATAGCGGCATGTGCTTATAGATATGGCTTAGTATCGTCAATAGTAACGTCATTAGTAGGCTTCTTTTTATATACTTATTTATATCTAGAGCCAAACTTTGTTTTACATATTTCTAGTTTAGCTGAGTTAATTACTTTAGCTATATTTATGATAATAGTTGTTTCCTCTAGTCATGTTATTTTAAGGACAAAAAGAGCTTTTATACTTCTTAAAGAAAGAGAAAATAATATATCTATACTCTATCGTTTTACCAAAATGTTTAATGAAAAGAGCTTAGATAAAGATCTACGATCAATATTTTTACATGCTTTAGAAGAGTACTTTAAGTGTGATTTTGTTTTTTTAAGTGTTTCAGGTTCTGAACTTGATTCTGCGGCATTTCCCCAGCATCCTAATTTTAACCAAAAAGAACTAGCTGCTGCAAAATGGAGCTTTAAATATAAAGTTAGCTGTGGCAAAGGGACAAATACTTTTGCGGGCTTAAATTGGACTATAGAGCCACTAGTAATCGAAAATAGAGTTTTAGGAGTTATTGCAATATACCTAAAATCTGAGGAAACAATAGAGAGAATAGCTTCTGACAGTGTGCTTTTAAGCAGTATGCTTTCTCATATATCACATCTGCTTCTTAAGAGAAGTTTAGAAAAAGAAGAGAAGAAATCATTACTTTTAGATGAGCAACGTAAGCTACAAAAATCAATGCTATCATCAGTGTCACATGATCTTAAGACTCCTTTAGCATCAATAATGGGAGCTTTAAGTAGTGTTAAATCTTTTAAAGATTCATTTAGCCAACAACAACAAGATGAAATGTTAGATTTAGCGTTAATTGAATCAAAAAGGCTAGATAATTATATCGATAATATCGTGCAAATGTTCAAGGTAGATTCAGGTAAACTTTCATTAAAAATACAAAGTGTTAATAGCAATGTTTTTCTTGATGAGATCAAAAATATTTGCTTTCGTGTATATAGCTCACAAAAGCTTAAGTTCATAGCTCCAAAAGAGCCTTTTAATATAGAGATGGATCCAATATTGTTTCAGCAAGTTATTTTAAATTTAGTTGATAATGCCGTAAAATTTACATCTGATCCTGAGAAAGAAATAGTTGTTAGTTTAAAAAGGAAAAATGATAATAGTTGCCTTTTTGAAGTTGCTGATCAAGGTGTAGGACTGAGTGA
The DNA here is from genome assembly GCF_041102755.1 of Francisella sp. 19X1-34. Lineage (NCBI taxonomy): Bacteria > Pseudomonadati > Pseudomonadota > Gammaproteobacteria > Thiotrichales > Francisellaceae > Francisella > Francisella sp. 19X1-34. Next base: position 1,611 of record NZ_JBGCTX010000053.1, on the reverse strand, counting down.
GTTTGATTTAGAGAAAATATTTACAATATTTCATCGAATAGAGAAAGAAGATAGCTATACTCATGGTAATGGCTTAGGTCTTGCCATATGTAAAGGTATAGTTTCAGCACATAATGGCAAAATACGTGCTTATAGTGATGGAGAGGGTAAGGGAAGTGTATTTAAAATAACTCTTTCTTTAGTTTCAAATGTTAAAAATAGTTGATACTAAGTATAAATATGAGGCGTAGGAAATGGTACAAAAAATATTACTAGTTGAAGATGAACCTCAGATAAGAAAACTATTAGAAAAAACATTTCTAGTCTTAGGCTATGATATTGAGTCTGCTACAACAGCAGTTGAAGCTAGTAAACTTTTAAGTAGTTATACTCCTGATGTTATAGTTCTTGATTTAGGTTTACCTGATCAAGATGGCCAAGAGTGGCTTAGATCTATGCGAGTACATAACTCTACTCCTGTGATAATTGTTTCAGCACGTAATGATACCGAAGAAGTTGTAAAAGCTCTTGAAAGTGGTGCTAATGATTATGTTAAGAAACCATTTGATATGCCAGAGCTTATAGCTAGGGTTAGGCGACAATTAATGACTTTAGAAGGATCTCAGAAAAAATCTAATTTACTTAAGTTTGCTAATCTAAGTGTAGATTTAGATGATCATAAAGTCATTCTTGATGAGCAAGAGATTCATTTATCAAAAAAAGAGTTTATGATTCTATCCCATTTGGTAAGTCATGCAGGTAAGCTTGTTATGCAAAATACGATTTTAAATGAAGTTTGGGGTAATTGTTATGGAGACGGTGCACAGTATCTTAGAGTTTATATAGGGCAATTAAGGAAGAAGTTAGCGTCATGTAAAAAGCAACCTCTGATAACAACTGAAAATGCTGTGGGCTATCGTTTTATCGAAGCTGATTAGTTTTGTTAAATAAGAAAATATATCAGGAGTTACTCTATAAAAATGCCTTGCAAAAGGAGGGTATTTGCATTTTAATTAGTCTAGAAAATTGTTTTAATAATAGAAATTAGAGAAGTTTTAACAAACATAGGAGAGATATTTAATATGAAAAAAGTCCTTATAGGAATAGGTTTAGCTACTATGGCTTTATCAACAGGGTTTTGTACTAATGTAACTAGTAAAAGTAGCTGTACAGCTGATTCGTATAATAAGTCATGTCAGTTAGCAGTAACAAAAGCAGAAGTTAAGCTTCTAAAAGATTCTAATGCAGAAGTTAAGATGCGTATCAAAAACTCTAGTGATAAGACTGCTGATATTGTTGCAGCATATTCTCCAATTGATAGAGAAACACAGTTGCATCATTTTGTCCAAAATAGTAAAGGTCAAAAGGTTATGAAGCAGATTAAGAATATAGAAATATATCCTCATAACTCTGTTGCATTATCATTTCAAGAGCTACATGTAATGCTAGAAGGTCTTAATAAGAAACTACAGGCGGGTGATAAAGTTCCTCTTGTATTAATTCTTGATGATGGAAGCTCTATTTCAATAGATGCAACTGTAGGATAAAATATTTAATTGACCCTTTACAGACTTTTGTGTAAATTTTTCATAGGCTACCAATCCTATCTTCAAATTTAATCATAAAATGTGC
>NZ_JBGCTX010000052.1:0-17979 GCF_041102755.1 Francisella sp. 19X1-34 | reverse complement strand
TAAAAAAATCATATATTACTTTTCAGTATATTTTAAACAATTTTAAAATTAATATCAGATTTCAACAGTCCCATAATAGAAATTGTATAGTTAAATTTTTTTAAAGAGAATGATGCATCAGCTTAACTATTGTTAAATAAAATTTGACAAGATGTGGCTTGGAAAGGCTTTGTATTTTAATTTCATTTAAGTTTAGGAAATTATCTTCTGAATTCAGGATAATCTTAGATATGTAAATTTTCTATCAAATGAATCGGTTAACATTTTTCTTTTTCCTTTTTACAAAAATATCTATAACAATGTTCACGATGCAATCATTTTTGTTAAAAGAATATCCTTCTTTTGTTATATCTTGTTTCATATTCAAAAGGTCTTCTAATTTGAGCTTAAATATGAAATTACTATTCTCATAATAGAAGTCATTTTGTTGACCTATTTTTAGAGTAACTGTCAGGTTTGTGTTAGGTAATATAATTTTTTCGGAGATAGAATCACCTTCATTATTTAACCTTAAACTATCTTGATTATTTAGTTTTAAGCGGACTAAGTTGTTATAGAGTTTTAAATTCATTTGTTTTCTCTCCACTTAACATACTAAAGTCATCAGGTGTATTTACATTAATAAAAGTTTTAGCAGAAATATTTTTACTTTGCACAGAAATACATTCCATATTGCCAAACAATAGTTTTTTCATTGAAATATTTTGAGATGATTTAATAGTCGTGTTCACTTGGTTTAGACTTTTAATATCTAGCCAACAAGGTAAAAAATAGTTGTTAAAAATAACTGACTTAGTGTCAAGTTCAGCTAAATGTTCAAATCCTTTTATAATAGTGCTTTTTTCAATATAAGGCATATCAACTGGAACAATGACAGCTTTCTCATAACCTTTATCTAGAAGGTGGTTACTTATGCCCAAAATTGCACTTGCAGGACCTGATTTAGGATATTTATCTACTAAACACCTATATCTTTTATGATTCCCTGAAATATATACATGCTTTCCTAAAGCTGAATATAAGGTTTCATAGGACCTTTGCAGAAAAGTTTTACCATTAAGAGCTAAGCATGATTTATCTTTTCCCATTCGAGAAGAGAGTCCTCCTGCTAAAACTATCCCAACACAGTTAGTTAATATGCTCATGTTTGACCACGCAACCTTTTACCCATTCTATTTTACCGTCAATATAATGCTCACGTTTCCAAACAGGGCAACTATGTTTTATCGCTTCGACAATATAACGATTAGCCTTATAACAATCATCTCTATGTGGAGTACTAGTTGATACTAACAAGCTTATTTCACCTACATTTAGGTATCCTTCATAGTGAGCTATATAAATACAAACTTTAGGATATTTCTCTTTAGTTTTACGAATTATCTTATTTAAGACATTTTTTGCTAGAGGTCGACAGACATCATAGTCAATACCTTTGACTTTTTTGCCTTCATTATGATTTCGAACTACTCCAATAAAGTGAATAGTAGCACCATGCGCATCATTTTTTAGTATTTGCTCAGCATCATTTATAGCTATTGTTTTATCTGTAATATGAGCAAAAGAATTTTTATTTTCCATAATCTATAATTTGCCTATCTAAGTTAAATCTCTCTACCCACCACACACAGGAGGTATTATGAATAGCTTTTGATTTTCAGGTAGTATTTCGGAGGCTTCAAAGAATTGTTCTTCTGTAGCTATAACTGAGCTATTAAATAAAGAATCTGCTTCTTCTAGAAGTTCTAAAGATTTTAAGTTTTGTAATAATAATTCTTTAAGTGTTATTGAATTGATTTTTTGATTGGCTTTTAATGTAATTTGTGTGGTATCAAAAAACTCTTTTGCAGGTCCACAAACTTCTACTGTATAGTTCATATACTCTCCTGTACGGATATTCATTTTACTTAAAAGGGAAATACTTGAACGATATCACCTTTGTTAAATTGTTTTATAGCCCCATCTAATTTTATCCAGGTGTTTGAAGTTAGCATTGGGCTTACCATAAAGGATGCTTGAGCTTTAGGAGTACTTACTATAAGCTCACCTGAACTATTTGTTGATAGGGTACCTCTAAGAAAGAAGCTTAAAGGTTTATGTAGTCTTATATCGTTGTCCAGTATAGCATATGTAGGTTCTTTGGGAGTTATAGAGTACAGCAATGAAATAAAGGGGTGTACAAAAAAATTATATCCTGATGCTACAGATCCTGGGTTACCTGGAAGGCCAAAATAGTAGCTCCCATTAGGTAAAATAGCAAATAAAGTAGGCTTTCCTGGGCGAATAGCTACTTTATGCCAAATAATATTTGCACCAATTGCTTTTAAACTCCTTGGGATAAAGTCATATTCTCCTGCAGAAACTGCTCCTGTTGATATTATAATTTTAGGAGGAGTTTCTTGAGCTATTTGGGATTTTATTATGTCTATAAACTCTTCATCACTATCAGAGGTTAGTCTTATATGTTCTGAAGCTATACCAAAATCAGTTTCTAAGCTTTCTTTCAAAAAAGGAGCATTACAGTCTCTAACCTGAAAACGTGAATCAATATTGCTTTCAGCTAGTTCTTTACCTGTTGAGATTATTAGAGAAGGAATACTTTTAAATACTTCTATATTGTTAACTCCTAAGCTAGCTAGCGCCATTATTTTTTGACTATTAATGCGAGTTCCTTTTTTTAGTAGTAGTTGAGATGTTTTTATATCTTCTCCAGCAAAACGGATATTAGCATATTGCTTTACAGGTGAAAATACCGCAGCTTTATTATCTTTTTCTTGGATATTTTCAACAGGGATTACCGCATCAAACCCCTCTGGTATAGGGGCTCCAGTCATTATTTTGACAGCAGTGTTTTCATTTGAGTTATTAATTAGAGTGTTATCGCCGGCTGCTATTGTATCGATAATTTCAAACCAGCATGGTGAATCTTTAGTAGCATTTTTAGTAATATCAAATTTAACAGCGATACCATCCATAGCTGAATTATCATAGCTAGGAAAGTTTTCATTAGCAGTAATATCCTTTGCTAAGAATTTATGGTTAGCTTTAGAAAGCGTTACATTCTCTATAAGACTACTATCTTGTTTGGCAATTTCTAAAATTTCATTTCTAGCTTTTATATATGGTGTTAGCATCATTTTACTCACTTAATATTATTTATTATTCTCACAAGATGTGGTAACAAATGTTTTAGAGCGTCTAGTCCCTCTTTTACAGCATTTGGATTTCCAGGAAGTGCAACGATTAAGGTTTTTTTGTATACTCCGGCGATTGTTCTACTAGCCCATGAAAGGTGTGTATATTTTTCTCCATCCTTTCGTAAAAGCTCAGAAACCCCAGGTATTTGACGTTCACAAATATCTTGAATAGCTTCTGGAGTAACATCTCTTGGTGAGACACCAGTTCCACCTGTGGTAATTATTAAATTTGGACTTTCTTGATCAACTATATTAATAATCGTTTTCTTTATAAGTTCTCTTTCATCAGGAATAACTCTTTTTGCTAGTACTATAGCACCTTGATCTTCGAGTATGTTCGAGAGAACTTTACCTGACTTGTCCTCATATATTTTTGCAGATGCTCTATCACTAATTGTAATATTTGTACAAGATATTTTATCAAAGAGTTTTGGTGTGTCTATTATCTGTCTTATTGATTCTGGTAGATATTTTTCATTATAAATCTTATCGTTTTTGCCACCTTCTTTATATAAAAGCCTAATATCTGAAATCAGCATATCTTGACCATACATTTTACATAAGTCATATATACACAGCAGCGCTGCTTGTACTCCAGCAATAGCTTCCATTTCCACACCTGTTTTTGCATGCGTCCCAACGTAACAAAAGACTTCGACACAGCTTTGATCTTTGTTTATTTCTGTTTTGACACTTACATGATCTATGGCTAGAGGGTGGCATAATGGCAAAAGAGTTGCGGTAGACTTTGCACCATTAATTCCAGCAATTTCTGCTAATGGTAGTACATCACCTTTTTCTAATTTTCTTTCTGCAACTAACTCAAGTATCTCACCTCTCATTTGAATTTTACCCGTAGCTAGAGCTCGCCTATGAGTAGGATGCTTGTTGCCTACATTTATCATGTTATAAGATGAGTTTTGAAAGAATTCTTTTATGATTTTATCAGTATCTGAATGCATTTTTCGTTATTGAAAATGAAAGTTTTAATACTGAATTTTAACACTAAAGATTAAGTTTATATATTGGAGTAACAGCAGACTTTAGTTACTTTTTATTTTGAAATTGAGGTTTTATTTTTCAACTTTAAAAGTCGTACCGCAGTATGGACAAGTATTTGTCTTTTTATCCTCAAGATCAATATATACTCTTGGATGTAAGTTCCAGTTCTCATGATACTTAGTTGGACAAGATACTCTTTCACCAGGTTTGACTTTAATAATTCTTTGTTCTTTTTTCATTTTTCTGATGTAAAAAATCTTATAGTGCCTAGATTTTAACAAAAATATAAGGAAATTAATAATACAAAAACAAATATAAATCACTTATACTTAAAGCGTTATGTAAAAAACAAAAGGTTTTGACATATGAAAAGGTTATATAATGCAAATATGTCAGCAAAAGTATCTCGTTCAAAATGGGATATTTTAGCTTTATCAATAATACTTTTAGTCTTATGTATCTTTGTATGGTCAACCTCTAACCTTGGTGGTTCGGTTGACTATACTAATCAAGCAAGTGTAGAAAAATACTCAGAAATTTCATTAAACCTATGGATGTTGCCGTATTATACAGCAGAAACAACTATTAGGATGTTTATTGGCTTAGGGATTTCTTTACTTATTACATTTATTTTTGGGACATGGGCTGCAAAAAGTAAGAGAGCTGAGAGTTTAATTATACCAGTTGTAGATATTTTACAATCCATACCAGTATTGGGTTTTTTCGCTATAACAGTAACTGGTTTTTTAGCACTATTTCCAACTTCCTTATGGGGAGCACAGGCAGCTGTAATTTTTGGTATTATAACAGCGCAAGCATGGAATATGATACTGAGTTTTTATCAGTCGCTAAAAACAGTTCCTAAAGAGTTAAATGAAGCAGCTGAGATGTATCAGCTTTCACCTTGGCAAAAATTTTGGAAAGTTGAAGTGCCATTTTCGATGCCAGGTTTAGTTTGGAATACTATGATGTCGATGTCAGCAAGCTGGTTTATGATAGTTGCATCTGAAACTATAATGGTTAATTTCAGTGCTTCACAATCTATACCTATAAACTTATCGGGTATAGGATCTTTTATTGATGCTGCTAATAACGCCCAAAGTTTTGGAGCTGTTGGAGCTGCTATAGTTACTATGTTAATAACAATTGTACTATATGATCAGCTTTTATTTAGACCTTTAGTTGCTTGGTCTGAGAAGTTTGTGATAGGTGATAATCCTTCAGAAGCTCATAGTAAATCATGGTTCTTAAATATTTTACAGAAATCTCTAGCTGTAAAGTTTTTTACATCTGTGCTAGCTAAGATCTCTAATAAAGTAGTCAATATTAAATTATTTAAGAAGGATCTTAATAAAGCATATAATCAAAAGATCCATCGTAAGGCAGAAAAAACAGAAAGTGCCTTTAAAAGAGTCTTCTGGAATGTAGTTATTACAATTGTTATTTTGCTTTTATTATTCTCAATGTACCAAACTATTTATGCAAAAAATCCTAATATAGGTATAGAAGAAACTCTAAAAGTTTTTATGTATGGTTTATTTACAGGTGTGAGAGTGGCTGTTTTGATACTTATTACATCTTTAATATGGGTTCCAATAGGTATTTGGATTGGTTTAAGGCCTAAGATTGCTCAAAAAGTTCAGCCTTATGCACAAATGGCAGCAGCTTTCCCAGTGAACGTTTTATATGGGATATTTGGTACGCTAGTTGTAATGTTTAACTTACACTTTGATATCTGGTGTATTCTTTTGATGGCTCTTGGAACTCAGTGGTATATTTTATTTAACGTTATTGCAGGAGCATCTGCGATACCAGAAGAGTTAAAGTTTGCTGCTACAAATATGCAGTTAAAAGGTCTAGCTAAACTTAAGAAGTTCTTAATACCAGCAGTTATGCCTTATTATGTTACTGGAGCAATTACAGCAGCAGGAGGTTCCTGGAATGCTAGTATCATTAGTGAATATATAAACTGGGGTAAAGACTCTGTAATTCAAGCTTCAGGTATAGGCGATTATATTACAAAGTATACAAATATGCCTGGTGATCATACAGCTAACGTTCTTTTAGGTGTGATTGTAATGTGTATATTAGTTGTAGCATCAAATAAGCTATTTTGGCGCAGATTGTATAACTATGCAGAAAATCGTTTTAGTATGAATATGTAGGCATAGGGAGATTTTTTAAAATGAGTAAGAAGATATTTACAGTAGAAAATGTTAACAAAGAATTTAATATTAAAGGAGGTCACTCTCTTAAGGTATTAGATAATATAAACTTTACTCTTCATGAAGGTGAAATAGTTGCCTTATTGGGTAAATCAGGCTCTGGTAAGTCAACGCTTTTGAGAATAATAGCGGGGCTTTTAAGTCCATCAAATGGTGAAGTATTATATCGAGGCAAAAAAGTATCTGCGCCAGTACCAGATATTTCAATGGTTTTTCAAAGCTTTGCTCTTATGCCATGGCTGACAGTTTTACAAAATGTTGAATTAGGTCTTGAAGCACGTAAGATAAACCTTAAAGAGCGCAGAGATAGAGCTTTGAAAGCTATTGATATGGTAGGTCTTGATGGTTTTGAAAATGCATATCCTAAGGAGCTCTCTGGTGGTATGAAACAGCGTGTTGGTTTTGCAAGAGCTTTAGTTCTTGAGCCAGATGTTTTACTTATGGATGAACCTTTTTCAGCTCTTGATATTCTTACTGCGGAAAACCTTAGAGAAGATTTGTTAGATTTATGGGAAAATAATGATGCTATGAATGGTATCTTATATGTGACTCATAGTATTGAAGAAGCTGTTTTAACAGCAGATAGAATCATAATATTTGGAAGTAATCCAGGTTTTATTCGAGGTGAGTTAAAGATAGATATTTCTCATCCAAGAAGCTCACAAGATCCCGTCGTTGCAAACCTAGTTGATGAAGTTTATCGTATGATGACGACAGCACAGACAAAAGAGCTTTCTGAACGGATGAATAAGAAAACAGCTATGACGATTGGTTATAGACTTCCAGATGTGGATATTTCTGAGATGAATGGTCTTTTGGATGAAATGGCAGAAATTAAAAATGTTGATGCTGTAGATCTTCCTCAGCTTGCAGATGAGTTACATTTGGATATTGATGATTTATTCCCAATTATTGAGATCCTTTCTATTTTACGTTTTGCAGAAGTTTCTGATGGTGATATTAAAATGACTGCGATGGGACGTAAGTTTATTGATTCAAATATTGATGATAGAAAATTCATTTTTGGTAGGTTATTCTTGAAATACATACCTCTAGCACGTCATGTTGTTAAGGTTTTAAATGAAAGAGAGAATCAATCTGCACCAAGAAGTAGGTTTTTAGCAGAGCTTGATGATTACTATCCAGTAGATGTTGCTGAGAGAGTATTTGATACATTTATTGATTGGGCTCGTTATGCTGAGCTTATCTATTATGATGCAAATACAGGAATTATTTCATTAGATGATAATGCTGCTGAATACATCAAGAAAATGTAGATTTAGTTTTTATTATACAGAATTTAAAAAATATGAAAAAACTTCCTACGAGTTTTTAAAAAATCTATATTAGCTAAAAGATCTATCATTGAGACTATTTTTGGTTATCTTAAAAATAACTTAATTTGTATGGTATACAGCGTATAGGTTTATTAAATAATGCTTTATACATATAAATACTAAACATGAAATAGTTATCCGATTGAGGTGGATTAAACTAATTCATAATAGAGGAGGCTCTATCTTCCAAACTTCTTGTCTTATCATACCTTGATTTACTACTTTGTTTAGTTATAAATGTTATATGCGTTGCATGTCCAGTGTGTGTAATAGCAGTTGCGTAGGCGAAAGGTAAAGTTAACATTATTAAAATTATTAATATTTTTTCCATAACATATCTATCCTTATTGATTTATTTATAATGCTATATTACATTAAACTTTTATTCTCCATTTGTATTAAGAAGATCCATATATAATTTTTTCACCTCTTATCTTATTGAGACATTTTAATTATCATTCTTTTGTATTCATAAGTAAAATGAATAGTTATTATAATAGTAATAAAAAAAAGTAATAAAACATGTCTTTATATAAAATTATTTATTTTTAATACGTGAGATAATGGAGAAAAGTGTAAAAATTAACCTAATAGTCTGCTACTGTTTATAGCAGTTATAGAAAAGGAAATAAAATAACTTGCTGTATAAAATTTATTAACAAAATAATATTAGCAATATAATGAATTCCAAGGAAAATAACTTATAGAGGTTGTTATGGGATTTATTTATAAATTTCTAATAATTCTCCTGATACCTATTTTTCTCTTTGCTAAAGAAGATTCTTCTAATCATAAATCTAATGAGAAACAATCTCGTAGAAATAAAATATTGATATTACAACAAGAGGTTGCTTCATTAAAAAAGCAAATAGATAAGCTTAATGAGCCTCAGAGTTTGATGTCCAGAGCTTCAGATCAGGAGTTTTCAACTTATAATTCACAAGTAGTGAATGCTGTGAGTACTCCAATGACAACATCTATTCATTATGTTAAAGGTGATAATTATATAGTAACAAGAGTCAGTAGTATTGATAGTTTTGATCAAATTCTAAGACGAGATAAAGAAAATCAAGGAGTATTTGTTTCAAATGAAGTGATTGATGTTGGTGGAGAGCCAGCTATTACAACTCAAGGGCAAATAACTTATTTGGGATCATATTCTGGGAATAATACAATACCTATTGGCCAGATATCAAGAAACCTGTTTTCTTCAACTATAATTGGCCAAAGAGATAAATTTGGTGAATATTCGATGTTCTTTGGAGGATACCTTGAAGCAGATGCTCAGACATGGTTCGGTAGCCAAATAAATAGGATAGCAGGAGCATCTAATTTCCCAGCCTCTGGTCAAAATATGTATTTGACTACATTAGATCTATATTTTCTTGCCAATGTAGGACACTATGTAACAGCAGTATTTGATTTTGTTACTGATGAAGATAGTAATTTTGGACTTAGAAATGGTTTTGTTATTATAGGTAATTTAGATACGTCACCTTTTTTTATGACAATTGGGCGCCATAGACGATTATCATTTGGAACATATGGAGGAGGAGGCCCTTGGAGCAACGGTATTACAGCTGATTTCTTAGCTCCAGATTCAGTATCGGATGTATCATTTAATTATAAGACTAATACAATAAATGCTAATATAGCAGTTTTTGGTACACAAAATAATCATGCTGACTTTTCTACAGCTATATTTTATGCCAATAAATTGACCATGAACTTATCATATGGTTTTAATTTTGGATATATATTTAATATTGCAGGAGCCGGAGATAGTAGTATTCGAGACTTCCTTCATAGTGTCGGAAAAAGTAGTGATAATCTTGGCGTAATAAATATTGATGGAACATTGGCGTATTCAGTACTAGAAGGTACTTTACAGTTTCAAAGCGGCTGGGCTACGACAGTAAATAAAGAAGACTTCAATGATAATGGGACTGATGTTAATGCAGGGGCTTGGTATATTAGTTTAGCTTATGGGATTAAGCTTTATGGACGAAATACAAACGTTAACTTTAGCTATGGTCAATCATATAATGCTGGAAATATACCAATGCCATTATCAATAGCATCACCAAGTTTTGGACTTGCTAGTTCAGGTATAAAAAATCAGTGGATAGTCTCAGCACAGAGAGCATATTTTGATAATAATATATTATTAGGGCCAGAGTACTCTTATCAACGCTTATATAATAATCAACATATGAATACACTAACGTTGGATTTATCAGTGTATATATAGAATATAAAAGGCAACTAGCCTTATAGATTGATAAAAAAATGAATATACGATAATATTTTACATTCATATTAAGGCATTATCTCTTTTGGGAGTTGACTTTGAGTAATAGTATAGAAACATTCTTACACTCATCTAACTATGTTATGTTAGCTTCCGGTTTGATATTGTTTTCTGCTCTTGTATCTCAGTTTTTATCTTGGAAATTAAAACTACCGTCAATCCTATTTCTGATCTTAAGTGGAATTATTTTAGGGCCTGTATCAGCTCAGTTGTTTCAAGGAGGTTTTAAACTTGTTGATGGGCCAGTTATCTTTGGTGAGGCATTGTCTCCTTTTGTGTCGATATGTGTAGCTATAATTTTATTTGAAGGGAGCCTTTCATTAAATTTTAGTAAAATAAAAAATATTAGTAGTATTGTAATTTTACTTATCACTATTGGTTTAGCACTGACAGTAATATTTACAGCTATTTTCTGCCATAGTGTATTAGGATTAAACCTTCAGCTATCTCTATTAATAGGGGGTATAACTTGTGTTAGCGGGCCGACTGTAGTACCACCATTAATGCGAACAGTAAGACCTAAAAGACATGTTGCAAATATCCTAAAATGGGAAGCTATAATCGTTGATCCTATAGGAGCCCTTGTAGTTGTATTTATGCTTTCTTGGTTTGTTTTAGGTAGCTCATATTATGGACAGCCTAATGGAGTCAGTGTATTTATTGCATATATAATATTTGTTTGTATTCTTGGAGTGACTGCAGGTTTTGTTTTTGGTTATTTAATTGGCGTAAGCTTTAGAAGGCATTATATTCCAGAGTATTTAAAAAGTTTCTTTGTTTTAGCTGTTATAGTCGTAGGATTTATAATTACAGATTCTTTAATGCATGGCGCGGGACTTTTAATGGTTACTGTGGCAGGTCTTGTAATGGCAAATATGAAGGATATTCGAATGTCTGATATCGTGTCATTTAAAGAAAACCTCAGTATAGTTATTATTTCGGTGTTGTTTATTGTATTAGGTTCAGATATTGATTTTAGTTTATTCAAAGACTATTGGTTAGCATTAATAGAGATATTCCTATTTTTACAGTTTGTTTTACGACCTGCTGTAGTATTATTATGTTCGATTGGATCAAAGATAAGCTTTGCCGAAAAGATCGTTATGGGGATGATTTACCCTCGTGGTATTGTAGCTGCTTCTGTGGCTGCATTAGTAGCAGTTAAGATTAGTCATTCAAATTCACAGCTAACATCCCAAGCAGATATTTTAGTATTTTTTGTATTTATGATAATTATATTTACAGTTATCTTTCAGAGTATTTTTACTCCTATAATATCAAAGGCTTTAGGAGTTACAGAGCCTGAGGGTAAGGGTTTTTTAATTATTGGTGGAAATAGATTTGCTCGTGAGTTAGCAGAGATTTTTGTTAAGAATGATATTGAAGTTATTATCACAGACTCATCTTGGGCAAATGTTCAAAAATGTCGCCAGCTTGGTTTAAATACATATTATGGAAGTCCAGTTTCAATTCATGCAGATTGGAGTATTAATTTAGTTGGTATCGGGTCAATGCTTGGCTTGTCAACTAGTGAATATGTAAATGCAGTATCAGCTGTTAAATATAAGCATGAGTTTGGTTCAAAGAATACTTATGTTTTACGAGCATCTCAGAAAGAAAGTTATAAAGGTATTGGAGCTATAGAGACAAATCTTGCGACACTACTTTTTGATGAAGGTGTGGATTTTAATCTTTTGATAGATAAGTTGAACCAAGGAGCTAGTATTAGAAGTACCAATATTACACAAAACTATACACTAGATAATTTTTTTGCTGATAACTTAGGTGCAATAGCATTATTTATTATTGATAATAATGGTTATGCACAGCCATTTGTAAAAAATAAGAAAATCAAATCAGATAGTTATAGTTTGATCTCACTAAGAGATAACTCTAATAAAAGAAATAAGGATCAGTTATGTCTAGATGTATAAGAAGTTTTAATGGTAAGGATCCAAATGTCGCTGAATCTGCATATGTTGATGAATCAGCTGCTGTGATTGGTGATGTTATACTTAAAGATGATGCTTCTATTTGGCCTCAAGTTAGTGTTAGAGGTGATTTATTGACTATTAGTATTGGTAAGGGTACTAATATCCAAGATTGTAGTACATTACATACTACAGAATATCCTAAAGACTCAGGTGAAGGTTGCCCATTAACTATTGGTGATGATGTAACAGTAGGTCATGGTGTTATATTACATGGTTGTGAAATTAAAAATAATTGTTTAATAGGTATGGGTTCTATAGTTTTAGATAGTGCAGTTATTGAGCCTTGGGTTTTTTTAGGTGCAGGTAGCTTAGTTCCTCCTGGTAAAGTTCTTGAATCTGGTTATATGTATTTAGGATCTCCAGTGAAGAAGGTTAGACCAATAAGTGATCAAGAGAGAAAAATTATACAAGAAAATGCAAAACATTATGTCAAAGTTAAAAATAGGTATAAAGCAGATATCTAAATTCTTACTGGTTTCTTTATTTGCAAGTGTAATAGTATCTTGTACTACTATGCAAACAAAAATAGTTCCAATATCTTCAAAAAATACTTTTGAGCAAGATAAAGTAAAAGATCAACTTCTTAAACTAAATAATTGGCAGATCAGAGGGGTTTTAGGAATTATTTATAATGATAAAGCTGAATCTGCGAATTATATATATACTCAAGATGGCGATAAATTTAGTATCAAGCTTTATGGGCCTTTAGGTATAGGTAGTGTTAAGATTACAGGCGATCCTAACCAAGTAACATTAGAAAATAGCCAGGGACAAAAAATACAAGCCAAAGATGCTAAATCATTGATGCTAGAGCAACTAGGCTGGTATGTACCTGTAGATGGTTTGAAATATTGGGTAAAAGGTATAGCTATCCCTAATATCAAATATAAATCAAAGTTAAATCAAAATAATCTTACAGAAACATTACAGCAAAATAATTGGGATATCTCATATAAAAATTATCAGCTTGTGAGTTCTAAATATCCATTACCATCAAGAATAAGAATGGACAGAGATAATCTAATAATAAAAATAGTTATAAAATCATGGCAGATCTAAGATATAAAGAATATAAGAGTTTCGCAAAGATTAATCTTTTTTTACATATATTGAATAAAAGAGATGACGGTTATCATAATCTACAAACTTGGTTTACACTTCTAGATCTAAAAGATGATTTGAAATTTAGATTTAATGATTCATCTGAAATCAAGATCTCAAGCAATATAGAAATATCATCAAAAGCTGATAATTTGATCTATAAAGCTATAAAAGAGTTCCAGAAGGCTTTTAGTATTCGTCACATCGGTGTTGATATAGAATTATCAAAGCAAATACCTATGGGCGCAGGTCTTGGAGGTGGAAGCTCTAATGCTGCAACAACTCTTATGGCAATGAGAGATTTTTATATTCCGAATTTACCTAATCAAGATATGATGGAAATAGCTGCTAAACTTGGGGCTGATGTGCCAATATTCTTATACGGTAAATCAGCATGGGCAGAAGGAATAGGTGATAAACTGTATCATAAAAATTTTGAAGAGCAGTATGTGTTACTTATCAAACCTAATATTCATATAAGTACAAAAGAGTTTTTTGAGAGTAAAGACTTGATTAAAACAACGACTAATTTATCTAAAGATCTCGGCTTTGATAAAAAGCTTATGCATAATGATTTTGAAAATGTTTTTTTTGCGAAATATCCTCAATTTAATCAGTATCTTAAAGACCTTGATTCTAATTTTAGAATGACTGGAACAGGGTCATGTTTTTATCTGTTATCACAAGATAAAGACAAACTACAACAACTTGCAAGAAAAATTGATAAACCTCTTGACAAATGGGTGCTTAAGACATTAAACTATGCCTACTAACTTTTGAGGTTAGTTTTTTAGTTGGGCTATCGCCAAGCGGTAAGGCAACGGGTTTTGATCCCGTCATGCGCAGGTTCGAATCCTGCTAGCCCAGCCATGCAAATTCCTAAAATTTTAAAATAAATCCCCCACTGACTTTTAGACCAAAAATATATATAATTGTTAGCTAATGTTATATTAACTAAGTTAAAAGTATGTCTGAGAATTATCATATTGGCACACCTGGTAAAAAATGGGGTTCACAAGAGAAGCAACAGTGGCTTAATGAGCAAGATAAAAAAAGATCTTATAAAGAAGAAGCTGAGATAAAAATATTAGCTTTAGCTACAGAGTTTGATGTGGAAATATACCATGAGTTAGAATATTCGGTAGGTAGCTATAAACTTTATGCTCTTAAAACTAAAAGCTGGGATGCTTCTAAGCCATCTATTTTAGTTACTGGTGGAGTGCATGGATATGAGACAAGTGGAGTTCAAGGTGCAATTAGTTTTGCTCAAACTAGAGCTTTAGAGTTTGCAAAAGATTTTAATATAGTTATACTGCCATGCATAAGTCCTTGGGGTTATGAAACAATTAATCGTTGGAATCCTAATGCGGTTGATCCAAATAGATCTTTTTATTTAGATAGTGGTTGTCAAGAAGCAGTTGCTGCAATGAAGTATGTATATTCTTTAAAATATGATTTTATAATGCATATAGATTTGCATGAGACTACAGATACAGATGATAGTGAGTTTAGACCAGCGTTAGCTGCTCGTGAGGGTATATTTATAGATAAGTGGGGTATTCCTGATGGCTTCTATTTAGTAGCAAATAGCAATAAGCCTCACTATGAGTTCCAGAAAAGTATAATCGATGCAGTAGCTAAGGTTACTCATATTGCACCTACAGATCCAGATATGAGTATTCTTGGTGATGATTCTATAAAAGATGGTGTTATGGCCTGTAATTCAGATAAAGAAAAGCTTTGTATGTCTTTATCTAATGCTGAATATACAACAACTACAGAAGTATATCCAGATAGTCCAAAAACTAATCCCGAAGAATGTATCTTAGCTCAGGTTGAGGCAGTAGTAGCAGGTATAGAGTATATAAAAAGAGTAAATAGGTAAAATAATGTTAAATGGTTTAATTAATGTTGCTGATTTCTTAGTTAGTATAGTTTTTGGCTTATATGCATTTATCTTATTATTTAGATTCTTCTTACAGTGGGTGAAGGCAGATTTTTATAATCCTGTTTGTCAGATGATTATGCGTATTACTAATGCTATTATTTTACCACTTAGAAAGCTTGTACCAGGCTTTTTAAGTTTGGACTGGTCTTGTATTGTAGCAGTATATCTAGTTTTTGTGATACAGGATTTACTTTTAGGTTTATTAAATGGCTTAGGCTTTAATTTAACATTTATATTTATAAAGCCTGTTGTGGATATAATCTTTGCTATCATAAATATGTATGTTTATTTGATAGTTATAAGAGCTATAGCTAGCTGGTTTATACAAGGTGGTATGAATCCTATATTAATTGTCATATTTCAAATCACAGAGCCATTATTAGCAAGAGCTAGAAGTATTATAAAACCGAGATCGGGATTTGATTTTTCACCAATTATTGTTCTAATAGTTCTATTTTGTATCCAGATATTTTTACAAAGCGTACTTGCTCAGCTTTTCCATTATTAATTTTAGAAGTTTTTTTGATTAGTAATTATAGTTTTATAAAATTAAGTACAATAGTTTTCTTTTAGAAGAGGCTAAATGCTATTATCAATGTAGTTGAGATGTATTTTTGTATTTAATGATTACTGTAAGACAAGTATGGCTTTTGATTGTTTTGTCGCTTACAAGTATCACTCTATGCTATTCATATGAGCATATTGAAAGCTTTAAATATAATCAAGAAATATCACTATCTGGTGTGGTTGTTACTATTCCAAAGCAAGATAATGACATGCTAGAGTTTGTCTTTCATACATATAAGTATGGGGATATTCTACTTAAGGCAAATAATAGCTATCGGCACTATTTAATGCCAGCTAATAAGCTAACACTATTAGCAAAAATCTATAAGCCACATGAGTATGATAATACTAATGCTTTTAATTATTACAAATACTTAGAGCATCACAGTATCGTTGGTGTAGGGAATGTTAAAAGTGGTTCTAAAATCACATATAACGGTACAGCTATTTTATCTTTACCAAAAAGGTTTAGATATTATATTTATAGTCATTTACAGAGTCAGTTAAAAGAGAGTAAGCTGAAGCCTTTTGTATTAGCTTTACTGATTGGTGATAAAGATTTCACTAAATCTGAGCAGACCTTATTAGTTAATTCAGGAACTTCTCACCTTATGGTGATTTCTGGCTTACATATAGGCTTACTGGCATTTATAGCATTTTTGATTTTTAGAGGGATATGGTCTTTTTCTCCAAAATTGTGCCGTAAGTTACCAGCACAGTATGTAGGTACTATTTGTTCCATTATTGTAGCTTTTAGCTATAGCTTACTTGCTGGATTTAGCCTACCTACTCAACGAGCCGTTATTATGCTACTAATAGTTGTCGTATTATGGCTTCTTAAAAAGAGAGTGTCGATTACTCAATCTCTTTTTATTGCATTTGTGATCATCATGTTGTTAGATTTTAAATCTATCTATAGTACTAGCTTATGGCTTAGCTTTTCTGCGGTAAGTATACTAATTCTTATTTCAATATTGCTGCAACAATATAAATCAAGATTAGCTCTTTTTTTATTACCACAAGTTTATCTAACAATATTTTTAATCCCTATCTCTGTATATTATTTTAGCAGTTTTTCTCTAGTTTCGATTTTAGCAAATATTGTTGCTATTCCTTTAGTAAGCTTTGTAATATTACCATTATTATTATTTTGTTTGGTTATTTCTTTTATAGGTTTGAAGCTTTGGTTTATACCAATACTTTTTTTAAAGCTTCTATACATATATTTAGAGTTTTTAACTAAGCATATTCAGCTTATAGAATATTGGAGCTATTTTTCATTAGCTAGTCTTGTAATTGTGATTATTGGTATTATTTTATTGATTTTTCCTTTTTCTAAATCAGTTAGATTACTAGGATTAGTAATGTGCTTAGTTTTCTTCCAGTCATCTACAGACTTATCAAAGAAGTATAAATATTTTCAACTACATGTTTTTGATACTCGAGATCAGATGGTTTTAATTCAAAATAAGGGTCAAAATCTTTTATATACATCAGTCAAAAATTTAAGCAATAAATATATCTTATCTAATATTTTAGAGAACTATCTAAAGCTTGAAGGTATTGATAAGGTTGATTATTTAATCGTTGTGGATAATCAAAAGAAATTGAATTTAGAGGGGATTAAACAGACTATCGATGTAGAAAGAATTATTTCAAATATAGATAATGATAGTAGTCCATACGTAATAAAATGTAGTTATAAGAATAATCTATCATTTGGCAATTTACGTATTAAGTTTTTATCAAATCAAAATACTTGCTTAGTTGATATAAGCTACTTAGATAAAGAATTTCTATTATTTGATAATGCAAGTCTAAAGTCTCAAGAAAAAGTTTTCAATCTATATAATAGAGTAGTTTCACCAAATATTATAATTACACCAACAGAGCTATATCCAAGCTTTATTAATAATGAGCTTGATTATATTATTTACATCTCAAATAAAGTAGAAGAGTTGTACCAGATTAATAATTTAAAACAGGAAGTTTTTGATACATATGCAAATGGAGCTATAACTGTTCAGATCGATCAGAATAATAAATTAAATATTATTTCTCAACTTAAAAAGTATTAGCTTAGTATAGATTCAGGTACTTGTAATAAGTGGATAAGATTGTAGTTTATAGAGATAATTACTAAGTTTTTATCTCTATTAGAGGATTTATAGCCGTAAGGTTTAGAGAATTAAAAATTATTAATCAATATATTTAGTTAAGATCGACCCTTTACAGACTTTTGTGTAAATTTTTCATAGGCTACCAATCCTATCTTCAAATTTAATCATAAAATGTGC
>NZ_JBGCTX010000051.1:0-18042 GCF_041102755.1 Francisella sp. 19X1-34 | reverse complement strand
CATATATAGGAATGATTAAATTAGCTTGTACTTTTATTTGGCTTCGATGAAAATTTATTTTTGTGCACAGAGCCTAATTCACTAAAAATTATTAAATAAATTCTTATGTTAGATAAGAACAAAAAGTTAAATTGATAACTAAAGATTACTATAAAGTATAAGAAAAATATTAGAATAAGCTTATAATAAATATATATTTAAAATGTTTATGCTTTATCGTGATTTCTCAATTTAAGTTTTATAAAAAAATCTACAAGGACACTGATATTTTTCTATTGAATTTAGTAGAAAATATCAATTTGATTAAACACGATATCATACCTAATAACCAAATTTTAGAAATTAAAAAATATAAGTTTGCTAATGATCAAAATAAAAGATTATTAGCACGCAGTTTTTTATATAATTATTTAAAATCTAAATATCAAATCAATAGTTTTGAACTAAAATATGGTCAATATCAAAAGCCTATATTAAAAGCTAATGAAAATATTGATTTTAGTATTTCTTATTCTGGGCAATATATAATAATCGCTATTAGTGATAAATATAATATTGGTGTAGATATTGAATTTATCAATACTAAAATTAACCATCAAGATTTAATCAATATCATAATGCATCCTAAAGAAATATATTATTATAATCAGCTAACTGAAAAAACTGATAAATTAGATTTCTTCCTTGAAGTTTTTAATGTAAAAGAAGCTATAATTAAAAGTTTAGGAATGGGGTTATATTTTAATGTCCAAAATATAAATATCTTGGATATCCCTAGCTTTAGTAGCTTTATAACTAAAGAATATTTTTTAGAGACAAACTTATTTAATGATTTAAGTGAATATAAAACCAGTATAAGTTTGCTTACTAAGTAATGATTTATATAGAAAATATATAAACAATTATTTATATTATAAGTAGAACTAATTATTTTTTTAAATACTTTTATTATCGAACAAATTAGGTTTTATGGGAGGAAAATTAAAAATCAATTTTAAATTGATCAATATTTAATAGCATAATAATTCATTAAGATAGTTGTTATATATGATACTAAAAGATCATATCTAAAATAAGATTTAAAAGGTTGTAATTATTTTTTGGAGAGAAATTATGAGAAAAACATTATTTTTATTTCTGACACTTATATCATCCATAGCATTTTGTGATCAAAGTAATGAACCTGCTGCATACAAATATGCTAAAAAATATTTAGAAATAGTATACCCAACCTCGAAAACAATAAAACAGATGTCTCCTAAAAATGCTTATACTTATTATAGTGATTTAAACTATTGGTATCGTGTTCCTACTAAAGAATATCCTAATGGTATATATAATAATTCGTTAGAACCTCAATTAAATGTTTTTCTTTTTCCTGACACAAGTATGAGAATAAATACCTCAAATGATTCTTATATTGATAATCATGGTTTTACCTCAGATAAAGTTATTCAAGGATCTAATAAAAATTACATAGAAGTATCTTCTATGGGTTGGATGATGTTTCCCTATGGTGGATATTTTAATTGGTCAAAAGGATCAGGCATATATCTATATACTGGAGGAAAAACTATAGCAGGATATAATAAAATAGATGTAATTTACAAAATATATAAAAGTGAAAATAAGCTAAAAGAGTTTTATACTAAGCTTGGTAACAATAATACAGTAAGAACTCAGATTATTGGTAAAAGTATACCTTTTAGTATGGAAATGTATAATTTATTAATAAGTAAATCTTTTAATCCAAAAGATTGGAAATATATACCTAAGGTTGGCAATAACAGCTATGATCCACTTATTTTA
Source organism: Francisella sp. 19X1-34 (assembly GCF_041102755.1). Lineage (NCBI taxonomy): Bacteria > Pseudomonadati > Pseudomonadota > Gammaproteobacteria > Thiotrichales > Francisellaceae > Francisella > Francisella sp. 19X1-34. Next base: position 16,233 of record NZ_JBGCTX010000051.1, on the reverse strand, counting down.
TGCTTAGTTTATAGTAAAAACTGGAATGAAATTAAGTCAAAGTTGGCTAGTTTTAAATCAGCTAAAGAAGCATATCAATATTTAGTACATATTTATGTAGAAGATCATATTAATGCTAAATATAATGAATCAAGTAAGCGTTATAGTTATTTAGCAGGAGAAGAAAATGCTAGTATAGATAAGTGGATGTATAACGTTGTAAAATCAGCAGGTATAAATGTTATTCAAATGACTCTTGAACCTAATTCTGCAGGAAGTCCAACCTTTGAAATCTGTGACGTAAGATGGCCAGAAGTTGAGTTTAAAGGTATGTCTCCTGCAGTACTGGGTGATAAAGCTATAGAAGGTTTGCAATCATATGATCTTATGTATATTTGGGACAAAATGATATTAAAAGGATTAATTACAGTTAGAGATCCTTTTAATTTAGAAAATAATAGTAAGGCAAAAGCTATTCAAATTAAGTATCCTAAATATTCTAAGATCAATCCTGCGATGATTAGTAATCCACCTAAAAATTTTCCTTCAAAATGGTTACCAAAATATGGGTGGGGGTTAGAACAAGCTAAAAAATATGGTTATATAAAAGCAGATAGCTTTATAGACTGGATCAAAACTCATGAATGTCCGCCGCCACTAAATATCAAAGAGACAAAAAATATGTGCCATTTGATTAGTTTTGGCTTGAATAATGTAGAAAACCATGGTTTTTCACCTACTAATATAGAATATAATACTTCTATTTTATAAATTCTCTACAGGTTTTACCTATATAGAATTTCATTATAAAAAGCATATCCTAATGTTTAACAATATCTAGACACTTAAGTTCTATAAATTTTAGAATATTTAGGTTAACTTAGCACGCTTATTAAAAGCTTTTATAGAATAATCATAAATTAAAAAATATCTTTATTTAAACCTTAATACAAGCTACTTTTCGTGTATTAGAAACCTCTTTTACTGCAGGCTTTGATTTAGAACAATCTTGTGTTGCAATAGGGCAGCGCGTTCTAAAAACACAACCTGATGGAGGATTTATCGGAGATGGTAAATCTCCTTCAAGAATCTGAATTTGTTTATTACGCTCAAGATCTGGATCAGGTAGAGGTACAGCTGATAGTAATGCTTTAGTATATGGATGAAGAGGGTTATCACAAAGAGATTTTGACTCGCCAATTTCCATTACATTACCTAAATACATTACCATAATTCTATCTGAAATATGTTTAACAACACTTAGATTATGAGCAATAAATAATATGGTCAGATTAAGAGTATTTTGTAAATCTTTTAATAAATTTACTATTTGTGCTTGAATTGATACATCTAGTGCACTGACAGGCTCATCACATACAAGAATAGTAGGCTTTAATATCAAAGCTCTTGCTATACCAACACGCTGGCATTGTCCACCTGAAAATTGGTGCGGATAACGGTTTACATGTTTTGGTGATAAGCCTACCAGCTTCATAATCTCTTCAACTCTTTGGAGTCTTTCTTTTGCTGATAACTTTGGCTTATGCACTCTTAGAGGTTCTGCTATAATATTTCCTACAGTTATTCTTGGGTTAAGCGAAGCAAAAGGGTCTTGAAAAACCATTTGTATATCTTTTCTTACCGATTGCCAAGCTTTTTTTGTCTTAAGAGCGGTTAAGTCTTTACCTGCCCAGACAACTTTACCATCTGTTGCGCCAACAAGCCCTACAATGGCTCTAATTAATGTTGACTTACCACAGCCTGATTCACCTACAATGCCTAATGTTTCACCTTTGATTACATCAAAAGATACACCATCAACTGCCTTAACGTGTCTAGTTTCTTGCCAAGGCCATGATTTCTTAAGAGGAAAATGGATTTTTAAGTCACTAATGTTTAATAAAGGGTTTTCAGTCATATTGTTACTAACCTCTCTGACTTATAATTTTTTCACTGTTAAAACATGCTACCAAATGTTTCTTATCACCGCCCATATCTTTAAGTACTGGAGCTTTTTCAATACAAGCCTCTGTTACATAAGTGCACCTTGGTGAGAATGCACAACCTTTAGGTAAGTGTGATAAATCAGGTGGTTCACCAGGAATTGCTTGTAATTGTGATTTAGGTAAATCAACCCGTGGAGTAGCAGCCATTAGTCCAGTAGTATAAGGATGATAATGGTTATTAAATAAACCACCAATATCTGCAGATTCAACTAAAGAACCTCCATACATAACCATAACTCTATCACAAGCCCCAGCAACGACTCCAATATCATGGGTAATCAAGATAGTTGCCATTTGAAACTCTTTTTGAAGACCATTTAAAAGCTTTAAAATCTGAGCTTGAACAGTTACATCTAAAGCTGTAGTAGGTTCATCTGCTATTAAAAGCTTGGGCTTACACATAAGAGCCATAGCAATCATTACACGTTGACGCATTCCACCAGAAAACTCATGAGGATACAGTTTAATTCTATTTTTAGCATCAGGAATATGTACCGCATCTAGCATTTCTATAGCATGCTTTCTTGCTTCAGCTTTTGAGCAATTTTTATGAATCATCATAGTTTCACAAAGCTGTGCTTCGACATTCATATATGGGTTTAATGAAGTCATAGGATCTTGGAAAATCATCGAGATATCATTTCCATGAATCTGATTTAGAGCCTTAGTTTTCATACCAATTAGCTCTTGACCATTTAGTTTCACTGAGCCTGTAATAACTGCATTAGGAGCTGATAAACCCATAAGAGCTAAAACAGTTTGGCTTTTTCCGGAACCTGATTCACCAACTATTCCTAATGTTTCACTTTCATCAAGCGTAAAGCTAATATCATTGACAGCGCTTATCAAACCGTCATTAGTTTTGAATTTCACATTTAAATTTTTAACTTCTAATAATGACATAAATCCTCCTTAACGATGTTCGCGTGGGTCTAAGGCATCTCTTAAGCCATTACCAATAAAATTAAAACATAATAGTGTTACTGTTAAAAATATTGAAGGAATAACCAAAATCCACCAATAATTAAAAGTTATCACAGCAACACCATCACTAATTAAGCCACCCCAATCAGTCATAGGAGGCTGTACACCTAAGCCTAGGAAACTTAAAAATGCAGCAGTCATAATAACTATCGGAACAGTTAGAGTAATATATACAGCGACAATACCTATAAGGTTTCTGACAATATGCCGAGTAATAATAGTTCTTTCTTTAACACCACAAACATATGCTGCTTCAATGAATTCTTTACTCTTAAGTCCTAAAGTCTGACCACGCACAACACGGGCCATATCTAGCCAACTTACAGCTCCGATAGCGATAAATACTAATACAAAATCTCTACCAAAAATAGTAACTAACAATATCGCAAAAAACATAAATGGTAGACCATATAGTATATCTACTATACGCATTAATACACTGTCAATCTTACCGCCAAAGAAGCCTGCTGTAGCTCCAACAAGTGTACCAATTATGACACTTACAAGTGTTGCAACAAAACCTATTTCTAAGGTGATTCTACCACCGACCATTACACGAGTAAAAACATCACGCCCTAGATCATCTGTACCAAACCAATGTATAGCACTAGGCGCTTGGTCAACTTGAAGTAAGTTTTGATCTGCATAGCTATATGGTGAAAACCACGGAAGTATAATTACAGCTAAAACTATTAAAACTAGTATTACTAAGCTGATCATTGCTGTTTTGTTTTTCTTAAAACGTAACCAAGCATCATGATAAAGGCTACGTCCCTTAAAAGCTTCATCATGAGACTGATTAGCAATATTATCTAAAAAATCAGCATTTTTCTTTTTTTGATTTAATGTAAAACTTTGAGTCATAATCTATATCTCCTAATATCTAATCTTTGGATCTAAAAAGGCGTAGATAATATCAACGACTAGATTAAAAAGGATTACTAAAACGCTATATACAATTGTCAAAGCAAGTACTAGGTTATAGTCACGATTTGTTGCACCTTGAACTACTTGAACACCAATTCCTGGGATTGTAAATACCGTCTCAACAACTACTGAACCAGTTAAGATACCAGCAACAGCAGGACCTAAAAAAGATACTACCGGCATCAAAGAAGGCTTTAAGGCATGCTTCCATATAATTCGAGGCATTGACAAACCTTTAGCTTTAGCTGTACGAATAAATGGCGAACTAATAATCTCAATTAAGCTACTACGAGTAATTTGTGTAATAATAGCTATATATGGAATTGCTAATACGATTACTGGTAGGATCATATCATTCCATGAACCCCAACCACCTGAAGGAAACCAACCTAATATTACAGAAAATATTAATACTGCAATAGGGGCTGTTACAACAACAGGTGTAGATATAAATAGCATCGCAATGATAGTGATAATATGATCGACAAAATTAGCCTTAGTATTACGAGATATAGCTGAAAATATACCAAAGATAACTCCAAAAACAGTTGCAATAATAATGCTATAAATACCTAACTGAACAGATACCCAAAAGCCACCTTGGCCACCATCAGGGAATACAAGATTATTAATTGACTGGCCTTGAAATTTGAAAGAGTAACCTAAGTTACCGTGAATTAGGCCATCAAGATAGTAAAAAAATTGTTTCCATAAAGGTAAATCTAGATGATACTGATGATGTAGCTGTTTTAATACTTCAGGTGATAATGCTCTTTCTGAGGCAAAAGGATCTCCAGGAGTCATATGCACCATTAAAAAGCTAACTAAGATAACAATAAAAAGGGTAGGGATAGCCCCAACTAACCTTCTTAATATATAACTAAACATTTATTTTCCTTTCATGAATTTACTTTTTTTGCTTAAATGACAACCACTTATCATAGATGAAATCTTGATGATTTGTTTCCATGTTATAGTTTTGTACATACGGTTTAACAAGATGCACAATAGAGTTAGAATATAATGGAATAATTGGATAATCACTCATAGCAATATTGGCAGCTTTAGTATAATAAGGTTTAGCAGCCTCAGCAGTCGGTTGTTTCTCTGCTTGATGTATAAGCTTATCATACTCTGGGTTACAATATCCTGGATCATCTTGAGGGCCATTACATACCCACATATTTAGAAAATCATCAATTGCATTAAAGTCAGCAACCCAACCATCGCGTGCCACACCTTTATAATTACGAGCTTGTCTAACTTTAAGGAAAACTTTAAACTCAGAATTTGCCTCTGTTGTATCTACTCCTAGAGTTTGCTTCCACATCTGAGCAATAGCTTCCATTACTTTTTTATGAACTGCATCAGTATTGTATTCTATAGATATTTTTAGAGGATGATCTTTTGAGTAACCAGCTTCTTTATAAAGCTTTTTAGCCAGTTCAATGCGTTTTTGCATTGGCCAATCTCTCCAATCATATGCTACATTTTTATAGATACCGTTTTCAATGCTAGATGGGAAGAAACTATAAAGAGGAGTATCACCTTCTTTAGTAACATATTTTGTAATATCTTTTCTATTAATCACTAAAGATAGTGCTTCTCTTAGTTTTACATTATCTTTAAATGGAGCTTTATCAAGGTTAAAGTCTAAATACTCCATATCTAGCCATGGTGTGGTTTTAAGCTGGCCAGGAAATTTTTTCTTAACTTCCGCAAGATTACTTGTTGGGACATACATTACAAAATCAGCTCTACCGGCAGCATAGGCATTATATGCAGATGTTCTATCTACAATTGGTAAAAATTCAACATTTTTAATATGGACATTCTTAGCATCCCAATAGTATGGATTTTTTGTAACTGTAATATGTCCATTAGGAACCCATTCTTTTAGATAGTAAGCACCATTTGAAACATATTTTCCTGGCTGGAAGAATGCTTCACCATACTTTTCAATACCAGGTTTATACGCTGGGTATGAAATTGGATCAGCCATAATACTTAAGAAATAATAAACTGGATGTGACAATGTAATTTGTAACGTATGAGGTCCTAATGCTTTTACAGCTAGTGATGAAACAGGCTTTTTACTATCCATAATAGCTTGGGCATTTTCTATAGGTGCAAGCTTATAGGCCATTTCCGAAGCATTTTTAGGAGTAACATTACGTTGGAATGAATAAACAAAATCCTCAGCAGTTACAGGTTTTCCATTTGACCATTTAGCATCTTTGCGTAGATAGAAAGTATAGACTAAATTATTACTGGATACTTTCCATGATTTTGCTACTCCTGGTATTGGTTTATTTGATTGATTTAATCCTATCAAACCTTCACCCAAATCGTATAATATATTTGAAGCTGGAACAGTTTGAGTATGCATTGGATCTAAAGAATCAGGTTCTGAGCCATTTGCTCTAACAAAAGTATCTTTGCCTGCTGGAGCATAAATGCTTGCTTTAGATGAGTCTGATGTTTTACTAGAATCACAGCTAGCTAAAGTCATAGATAGTAGTCCTGTTGCCACCATTAAAAATAATGTTTTTTTGTATTTCATATTTAATCCTTATGGTTTATTATTACGGCAGATTTATTTTAATAATCATTATCATTAATAAATTACTCTCACGTAACAGTTCTCGTGAACATCTAATATTTTTACCACACCTATAAATATACAATCAATTTATTTCTAGCAAATATTAAAAAATATATTAATTTTAAATTATTGACTAATAATGAATATTAATTCAAAATAATGGCTAATATAGTGTAAAAAGATCTATAACCCAGATAATTATCTAAAACTATTTGTAATTATAAAGTCAGGTAAATATGTTTTTTATGAAAAAATTAAATAAAAATTAAATAAAAATTAAAATATGTTTTTATTAATTAGTTAACTTTGATGTATCAATTGGTTTTCCATTAATAGCTATAACTGGGCCAGGCTCTAAGGGAAGCTTTTTAATAGCCTTATCATTTTGGCAACCAATTAGATTAAGTTTTCTTAATTCTTTAAATGATGAAGTAGGGCAGCCGTCTTTTATTTGGCTAGGAAGACAATATCCTTTCCAAGTCCCAAAATCATGAGTTTCTAAACATTTTTTATACTCAGGAACAGATAAGTATTTAGGAGTATAAGTTCCAGAATTTGTACCTACCATTTTAGCTGAGCTTTGAGTAGCAGCTTTATCTGTATCACAGCTAGTTACTAATGCTGATAGTGCTAAAAGTGATATAGCAACAAGCGATATTTTTATTAATTTTTTCATGTTTTTCCTCTTTGCTGTATATTAAAAAACTTTCTAACGTAGCTTAGTTATGTTCTATGAACTAATTAAGATTATGTACAAGCTTTAAACTTCTCAATTTTAATTTCAACATCTAAATCTTTAATCTCTGCTAAGAAATTTTGTACATGTTTAGATTCTAAATGAATTTTGTGGCTATTTTCATCTGTAAAAGCCATAACTTCAAATACAGTTCCTCTATCATTGTATCCTAATTCATAATGTATACATCCTAACTCAGCATTTATTGGATCTATAAGTTTTTTTGCAAGTTCATATAGCTCTTGATTACGGCCATTTTTAGAGTCTAATTCAACAATAACAATTATTTTTTCTGACATAAAATTTCCTTAATTTGTAATGTTTAATTTTATATTTATATATTATTGCTAGTCTAGCATAGATTTTTTTTGAATAGCTAGCTTAATATTCTTTAGACTATTAAAATAATCTAATAGCTTGATAAGAAACTGTAAGAGATAGTTAAAATTTTAATTCAGTAAATAGCTTGTATATTTTGCTTTCTAAATATAAAACCTATTTAAATCTTAGTTATGTAAAACCTTTATTTAATAAAGCTTCTAACACATGTTAGATTTTTATATAAAAGTATTTAAACCATAATTTATTTTTCTTAATCTGTTTGCTGTAAAAAAAGTAATTTTTTGAGATTTTAATATCTAAACTGGAGTTAGAAAGGGATAAAAAATAAGTTAATTATGGCTATAGAAAAATTTCAATTAGAGCTGAGTTATCTTAAAGACATTGCATCAAATATAAAGGAATTAGGATTTAAAAGATTAGATAAAAAACCCCTTAATTTTACCCCAGGACAATTTATAACATTATTATTTGAAGAGCCTAAAACAAATAGCATCAAACGCCGAAGTTATAGCTTAGGTTCTACACCTTCTAATAACGATTCTTTCTCTGTAGCTATCTCTTATGTTAAAGGAGGAATTGCTTCAGAATATTTTTTTAGTGCTGAGTCAGGTCAAAGGATTAATGCCATGGGACCTGCAGGTAGATTAGTTTTACAAGATCAGAACTTTAAAAAAATCATATTGGTTGGTACAGGTACAGGAATAGTTCCTTATAAATCAATGTTTCCAAAATTATTAGAGTTAGCTGATCAAACTGAAATTCATATATTATCAGGAGTCCAATATAAGAAAAATGCCTTATATATGGATGAATTTATCAATTTAGATAAAAGCCATAAAAACATACACTTTAAACTTTGCTTAAGTCGTGAGTTAGACAGCTTATCAGAGTATGAGGTATCAGGATATGTTCAAGATCAATTCAAAAATTTAGATTTGGACCCTAATGAAGATGTCGTGTACTTATGTGGTAACCCCAATATGATTGAACAAGCATCACAAGAGCTTAAAAAAATAGGCTTTGATAAAAAAAGCATAAGAATAGAAAAGTATATTTCACCTAATTAAATTATTTAATATTTATTAAATATCTAGTTTTATACAAAACAACAAAAAAAGGAGAAGGTATGAATATTCAGACTAAGCTACAGGAGTCATCAGAACCAATTGATAATGTCCTTAACCCTATAAGTAGTGCTAATGGAATGCCTAATGAGTTCTATACTAACCAAGAATATTTTGAATTTGAAAGAGATAATATCTTTGCAAATACTTGGGTATGCCTAGGTTTTGTTTCAGAACTGTTAAACAATAGTAATGTAAAACCAATAGACTTTATGGGGCTCCCATTAGTATTAATCAGGAATACTCAAAATGAGCTAAAAGTCTTTCATAATGTCTGTAGCCATAGAGGTATGAGACTGGTATCAGAGGAGAGTTTTGTTAAAGGTATGATTAGATGTCCATATCACTCTTGGACTTATGACTTAAATGGAAATTTAAAAGGTACGCCTCATATAGGAGGGATTGGCAAGCATAGAGATGATAGATTTGACTGTAAAAAAAATGGCTTAAAACAAATCAGTTCTAGTAGCTGGATGGGTATGTTATTTATTAACCTATCTGGGGATGCTAAAAGCTTTGAAGAACATATTAGCCCTTTAGCTCAGCGTTGGTCAGAGTTTTTGGGAAAAGATGGGCTTGATGAATTATATAAAGTTGGTAATGAAAATGATATAAAACTTGAAGTAAACTGTAACTGGAAGCTAGCAGTAGAAAATTATTGTGAATCATATCATTTACCTTGGGTTCATCCAAGTCTAAACAAATATTCTCGTCTTGAAGATCACTATAATATTATGTTCTCAGAGTATTTTGCAGGTCAAGGCACCACAGTCTATAATTTAGCAAATGTTGCAGGAACTCATTTACCTGCATTTTCTAATTGGCCTGAACATAAATCCCAATATGCAGAATATATAGCAATTTTTCCAAACGTATTACTTGGTATACAAAAAGATCATGCTTTTGCTATTGTTATAGAGCCTGTTAGTGCAGAAAAAAGCATAGAGCATTTATCAATTTTTTATGTAGGAGAAGAAGCTGCTTCTGATGAATATTCAAACTGTAGAGCTTCTGTTGTTGAATCCTGGCGTATAGTCTTTGGTGAGGATATTCCGGCTGTAGAAGGTATGCAGCAGGGACGTCGTTCCCCAGGTTTTAAAGGAGGTGTGTTTTCTCCTGAAATGGATGTTTCAACACATTATTTTCAAAAGTGGTTAGCTTTACAAGTAAAAAAATCATTGGAGAAAAATAAATGAAACATTATTTAAACTATATTGATGGGCAATGGGTGGATTCAAAAGATTCAGTCATTATAAAAAATCCCGCTACTGGAAAACCATATGCAACTATAGCTAGAGCTACTAAAGAAGATGCTGAACAGGCAACTTTATCAGCACATAATTGTGTGAAACAAAAATTACTAACAGATATAAAGCCTGAGCAACGTACTAAATGGATGCTAAAAGCGTCAAAGCTTATTAAAAAACTTGCTGAAGATAAAGAAGTTATTTTAGTTTTATGCAGAGAAAACGGTAAAAGATATTGTGATGCAAAAGATGAGTTCTTAGAAGCAGCAAGATATTTTGAATACTACGCTGGAATGGCTGATAAAATAGAAGGAATATCAGTTCCTTTAGGTAAAGATTATATTGATTTTACACATTATGTACCTTTTGGAGTATCTGTTCAAATAGTTCCTTGGAACTTCCCAGTTTCTATATGTGCTAGATCTTTAGCTCCTGCTTTAGCTGCTGGTAATGCTGTTATTATTAAATCACCAGAATTATCTCCAATAGCAGTTTCTTTGTTAATAGAGATTATTGAGAAAGCAGGATTTCCTAAAGGAGCTATTAATCTATTATGTGGTAAAGGTTCTGAAATTGGGAGCTACCTTGTTAAACATCCTTATACTAATCAAATAGTATTTACAGGTTCAGTTCCGACAGGACAAAGAATCTTGAAAGACGCTGCTGATAGAGCTGTACCATCTGTGATGGAGTTGGGAGGTAAATCTGCTGGAATAGTATTAGAGAATTATGATCATGATGCATTATTACAAAGTGTGAGAAATGGAATATTTTTTAATGCTGGACAGGTTTGTTCAGCAATGTCACGTCTTTTAATACATAGATCTGTATATGATAAAGTCAAAACAGATGTTGTATCTCTAGCAGAGAGTCTTTCTCTAGGACAAGGAGAGGGTAATGCTGATATGACACCTGTTATTTCATTAGAGCAGCAGCAAGATATTTTAAAAATGATCGAGCACGCTAAAAATCAAGGAGCTAATATCCTTACTGGAGGCAAAAATGTAGTATCAGAAGGTTATTATGTAGCACCAACTATTATAGAAGCAAATAAAAACACTTCCATATTTCAAGAAGAAGTTTTTGGACCTGTTTTAGTTATTACTCCTTTTGATTCTGATTATGAGGCTATTAAGTTAGCAAATGGTACAGACTTTGGACTATGTGCAGGTGTATTTGGTAGAGACTTAAATAAAACTTTAAATATCGCTAGAGAACTTAGAGGTGGCCAAGTTTTTATTAATGAATGGTTCGCTGGTGGTATAGAAACTCCTTTTGGAGGAGTCGGCTTATCTGGTTTTGGTAGAGAAAAAGGCCAAGAAGCTATATATAGTTATGTTCAAACCCAAAATATAGGAATACGTCTAAAAAAATCTTAAACATACAGGTGAAAAAAATGATTAATTTACCGAATGATGATAATAAATGTGGTTGGTATAAAGAAGCAAATATTTTTAATACTAAGAGTATAAAAAGATTAGAAGACAGGCATAATGCTGATTATGTGGTTGTAGGGTCAGGTTTCTGTGGCGTTTCAGCAGCTAGACAGTTAGCAAAACATAAACCTAATGCACATATTATATTAATAGATGCTCAACGTGTTGGACAAGCTGCAGCGGGAAGAAATTCAGGTTTTGTTATTGATTTGCCCCATAAATTTGCCTTAGAAAATCCTAATTTAGAGTTTAAACAAAAAATATTAAAACTAAATAGACTAGCTATTTCTAACTTAGATTTATTGATAAATACATATAATATAGAATGCCAATGGTCAGCAGTAGGAAAATACCAAGGAGCTGTTGGCTCTAGAGGAGAAGATTTTCTTAATCATTTTGAGAAGTTATTAAAGGAGTTAAATGAAGAGTATAAAATAGTTGAAAGAGATTCATTAGCTAAAGTTATTGGTACTAATTATTATACTCGAGCTATTTATACACCAGGAACTTACCTAGTTCAACCAGCAGCCTTAATTAAAGGTCTAGCAGCTTCACTTCCAGCTAATGTGACATTGTTAGAAGAGTCTCCTATATATAATATAAATAAAAAAGGAGATAGTTGGGAACTATCTTCATCTGCTAATAATAGTATTTCTACTTCAAATTTATTATTAACAACTGGCATATTTACAAGAGAGTTTGGTTATTTAAAAAATCGAATGCTTCCAGTTATGACTTTTGCTAGTTGGACTCCTCCTTTATCACAAAAACAGCTTAATGCTTATAAAGGAGAAGCAGACTGGGGACTAACTCCAGCAGATCATGCAGGCACTACTTTACGAATGACTTTGGATAATAGACTTCTCATTCGAAATACGTATAGATATGTACCAAAATATGGAGCTAGTATTAATTCTAGATTTCTTCATAAAGTGCGTATTAACCACCTTGGAGCTCTAAAGAAACGTTATCCTGAGATACCAAATTTAAAATTGTCTGATACCTGGGGAGGCACTTATGCAATCTCACGTAACTTCACAAACTTCTTTGGGCAATTTGATGATGGAGCATATGCTAGTGTATGTGATAACGGTGTTGGTATTGCATGGGGAACAATCTCGGGTATGCTACTAGCTGATATGGTGGTAGGCTCATATTCAGATGAGCTTAATTATATAAAAGAAGTTACAGGTATGCCTGCTCTAAATCCTCCAGAGCCTTTATCTCATTTAGCCGCTGAATTTAGAATGAGCTTAGCTAAGTGGAGAAGTGGTAGTGAAATCTAGAATATTTATCATTTAATATCAAATTTTTACAAAAAAAGGGCTTTGAAATATGCAAAATGAACATCAAAAGATTAGTTTAGTAGGTATATTAATATGGTTAATTCCAGCAATATTTTTTATGTACGAATTTCTTTTAAGAACTTTTTTAGGCTCAATATCTAACAATATTATAAAAGATCTAAATTTAACAATACAACAATTTACAACAATAGGTTCTGTTTATTATATATCATATGGGCTTATGCAAATGCCAGTTGGCGTATTAGTCGATAAATTTGGAGTGAAAAAAATATTAGTTGTATCATCTGCTTTTTGTGCAATTGCAACATATTTTTTTGCCTGTTCAGACAGTTTTATGATGGCTCTGTGGGGAAGGTTTTTACTTGGTATAGGATCTTCTTTTGCTTTTGTCTGTTTATTTGTTACAGTTGCTAACTGGTTTCCTAAAAAATACTTTGGTTTTTTCTCTGGACTATCTCAGTTTGTTGGAACACTAGGTCCTATACTAGCAGGAGGGCCACTTATCTCATTTATATTACATTCTAATCTTAGCTGGCGAGCTGCTTTAAGCTATGTAGGATCTTTTGGGATAGTTATAGCTATTATATCTCTAATTTTCTTTAGAAATAAACCAAAAGCATATACCACTCAATCAGTACAAACCCACGCAAAAAACAAAGAAAAAGAATCTATCACTATAAGGCTTAAACGTTTGTATAAAATTAAACAGGTCTGGTACGTTGCTATATTTTCTGCGATTGTATATGCTCCTTTATCTGTTATGGGAGCAATATTAGGCACAAGCTTTCTACGTACATGTGGTTTATCTCATAATGATGCTGCATATATGATTTCTACAGCGTGGATTGGCTATGCTATAGGATGTCCGCTATTAGGTTATTTGTCTGATATACTCAAAAGACGTAAGTTATTCTTTATAATAAGTTCTTTATTTGGTTTGATTAGTACTTTATCTATACTGTATTTTAATTTAAATAGTACTTGGTCTTATGCTGCAATGTTCTTTCTCTTAGGAGTTGCTGGATCTGGCCAAAATATAGGATTTCCGACTATCTTAGAAAATAGTAACCCTGACATAAAGGCAAGTGCGATAGGGATAGGGGTCGCTTTTGTGATATTGTTATCAGCTATATATCCAACAATTGCTGGTTTCTTTATATCATTAAATGATAATGGTGTAACTAATGCTAATAACATTAGTCATTCGGCTTATGTGCATGGCTTAATGCTATTACCGATATCTTATGTTATATCTTTATTATTTGCTATTTTCTTTTGTAGGGAGACCTTTTGTAAGCAGGTAAATAAATAATATATGATAACTTTATTAAAAATATTTTAATTCTGCCTTTAAATACTTTGACAAAAGCTTGATATTTTTTTATCATGCGTAATTAATAATCATTATCATGACTTATTTTTAACTACGTTTTTCTATTTTGTATAGATCTATAGTTAGTTTGATAGGTAAATAAATATATTTTAGGAGAGTAAATGCCTGATCATACTAAATCGGCCTTAAGTTTTGTTTTATTAACTTGGTTTTTAGGAAATCTTAACGTCTATTTTTTCATGCCATTTTTACCATTAATCAAACATGATTTTATGGCTTCAGCAATAATAGTACAATACACTATTTCTATATTTTATATCTGTAAAGCTGGTGGGATGCTAATTTTTGGTACTGCTGGAGAGATAATTGGTCGTAGAAAAGTTATGCTTATCGGTATAGCTATGATTTGTATAGCCAGTTTTGTGAGCTTATTTATAACAGATATGAGAGTACTTTTGATCTGTAGAATGTTCCAAGGCTTAGGCGTAAGTGCTACAGTACTAATGGGTCGCACAATTATCAATGATATTTATGAAGGTAAAGAAGCTGCTCGTGTATTTAGTAAAATAATGTTCGCTGCATGTATTATTATTACATTATTACCAATATTAGGCGGATATGTAGCTAAATTAGATAGCTATAGAATAGCATTTTTTGTAATAATGGCTTATACATTAGTTATTGGATTTTTTGCCTACTTTTTCTTACCTGAAACTTCTAAGACTGAAAATAAAGAAAAGTTTGAGATTTCAGCTGTATTTAAATATTATGCAACTGTTATTAGAGAAAGATATTTCTTAGCTTTTATCTTATGCACTATTTTTGTAGTAGCAGGTGAATCTGTATTTGATACAGCATCTCCACTATTAATGATGAACACATACGGTTTTTCAACAATTAGCTACGGATATTTTGTAAGCTTTATGTCATTGATTAGTTGGGTTGGTATTTTAGCTGCAGGCGTGCTTCTTAAAAAATACTCTCTAGAAGAAATTATGGGAATAGGTGCTATATTATCGCTAATTTCTGGCTTAATTATTCTTTTACAAATATTATCAGGAACTATTCATTTAGCTTTCTTTATTATAAGTATGATCGCATTTTTCCTAGGTAGTGGTTTTATACTTACAGTATTTAATGTTGGAGTAGTTAAAAACCATCAAAAAACAGTAAGTATTGCGTCTTCAGCATCACTTTTCTTATACTTCTCTTGTTCTGCATTAGGAAGTTTTATTATTAGTCATTTCTCTAATAAGACTATTATGCCTCTTGCTGTTGCAATGATTATATTATGTTTTATTGTATTTATATTCTGGCTTGTACTTTTAGCACCATTAATAAGACTAAACTCTAAACAAAATTATGCATAATTAACTAAGTTTTTGCTAAGGATACTAATATTTAGTATTAAAAATTTACTATTATATAATTAAAAGCAAATCATTATTTCTAAATTAAGCTCCATAAACAATAAGGTTTAAGATATGAAAGCAATAGATTATTATCAAGAAAAAATGGGAAACAGAGTATCCATCGTCAAATAGTCTTGACCAAGTCTGGGATTTTTATCTAGAGTGTGGTTATAAAGAGCCTAAAAAGTTATTGGGATCAATATTAGATAAGGTCAAATGGAAGAAAAATAGAGTATTAGATTATGGCTGTGATAATGGCCTAATGCTAGATTTTATTTGTAATAAATATCCAATATCTGGTTTTGGAGTAGATATTAATGATGCATCGATTAATTCTGCAAAGAAAAATCTACTACAATATAACTTTAGAACTATAGATGGGATTAATATACCTTATGAAGATAAGTACTTTGATTTAGTTTTTATCAGTGCTGTTGTAAAGCACATTCGATACGAAGATAGAGTAAATTTCTATAATGAAGTAAAGCGAGTTGCTGATCAAGTTTTTATTATAGAAATAGATGCAAAGAAAAAGGAAGTCTATCCATATGAGTCTTGGAAATTCTACTACTCTAATTTTGAAGAAGAATTTGCTCAGCACTT
Source organism: Francisella sp. 19X1-34 (assembly GCF_041102755.1). NCBI lineage: Bacteria > Pseudomonadati > Pseudomonadota > Gammaproteobacteria > Thiotrichales > Francisellaceae > Francisella > Francisella sp. 19X1-34. The sequence continues at coordinate 192 of NZ_JBGCTX010000051.1, read as the reverse complement.
TAAGCCAATTGTAACTCATCATGAAGCAGGAGATATCTTAGGGCTATACAAAGTATAATATTCAAATAAAAGATCTAGAGGTTAATATAAAAAATCACTTATATTGATCTTTCTCTAAGGGTCTTTACAGATAATTGTGTAAATTTTAATTAGGTTATATATTTTAAATATAACAATAAGGGATTTACAGAA
>NZ_JBGCTX010000050.1:0-18103 GCF_041102755.1 Francisella sp. 19X1-34 | reverse complement strand
CATTCTGTAAATCCCTTATTGTTATATTTAAAATATATAACCTAATTAAAATTTACACAATTATCTGTAAAGACCCCTATAAATTCAATACTTAATGGCTTATCTGATAATCCTACTGAGACTACTTTACAGAAGCTAGCAAATTTTTTTAAAATATCTATTGAACAAGTCAAAGGTATAAAGCCAGTATCTTTAGAACAAATTGAAGATAATATAGCTGCAAGTAAAGTCCCTCTTCTTTATAAAAGACATTTAGAAACTATTACTTCTATAGAAGATAATTCAAGTAAGTATAAAATCAACTCTAAATTTGATAATGAAAATCAACTCTGTATTGAGTCCTTTGGTGATATTAAATTTGACAATAAAGAAAGGAACTTTAAAATTTTCTTTACTAGCAAAAGGTTAAATAATAGGCAAAAAACTGTTTATTATGATAAAGAAAATTCTAATATGTTCTTTTGTAAAGAAGTTATTAGAAAAGAGAAAGAGTATTTAATACTTGATGATATTTTTTCAAAGCCAACATTAAAAAGTAGCAACTATTTAAGAATTGGATATTTCTTATCTATATCAGTTAAAGACTAGTCTCTCTTGCAAGCACTATATAAACTCTTGGTGAATCTAAAGTCACTACTCCATTGTCTGATTTATTTTCAAGATATTTTCTAATTTCGCTCAAGAATGATTTTTTAAATTCTTCTGTAGGTATTGTTTTATATGCTTTTTCAGATAAACAAGGTATAGCGGGACCTGATCTAAATATATCCATTGCTTTATCTATTGTAACTGTATGATAATCTATATGATAATTAAATACTTTCACACTAAAATACTTCTGCTCATATAGTATTTTTAAAAACTCTTTTTCACTTACTAGGTTAGCTGGAAAATCAAAACCTTTCATTTGTTCTTTTGTAGACTCGCATAACTTAGTATTATCTATAGCTTCACTAAACAAACCACACAGCCTTGTTTGAGCTTGTATTGCTATATAGCCATTATGACTCAAAAGATCATTACACTTTTCAAAAAATATCTGCTTATTTTTGAAAAAGTAAAAAACAGAATTACAAAATATAAAATCAAATTTATCCTTTGCATTAAAATTCTCAAATGTTGAGCATATAAATTCACTATTAGCACTATATTTATCTTGTGCTAATTCAATCATCTTTTTTGAAGGATCTATTCCTAGATATCGTCCTTTATCACTCATCATAGATAAAAGTACGTCTGTATTTACTCCTGATGCACAACCGACATCTAAAACACTTTTATATTTATGATCTACTCCTATTAAATCTAATAATCTTTTAGAGGCATCATTTTGTGTAATAGAAATATTTTTATAGTCTTTAGCAACCTTATTAAAATTCATTAGTTACCTCTCACATTTATTTCTTATAAACTATATCTTTATCACTATACTCTAAATCCCAAAATTTAAAAGGATTATATGACGTTGTGAAATCGATAATTTCAATCCCCTCAATCTTCTTTATTAACCAACATGCACCATAAGTTATAAATATTGATAACACTTCATAAAGAACTTTAAAAATAAGTAAATCTATTTGCATATGCATTAAAGTCATATTGTGGAATTGCCCCCAAAATGCTCCTAAAACAAATATTAAAGTAAATACAAATTCACCTATACATGTAGCTCCTATAGTTCTAAACCATAAAAGCTTACCATTAGTCATTTTCTTTAAATTACCAAATATATACGCATTTGCAAACAATCCTAAAAATATAGCAAATAAATTAACAATAACATTTCGTATATTTTGACCCAATATAAAGTTATAGAATCCTGAATATATAGAATACATCTGATCATGGGTCATATCTGGAGATACTCTATGAAGTATATTATATATTGGCATTGGTATTTCTTGTGCAGGTAAAAAATATAATGTTATCAATGACATACTAAGTATAGCTATCTGAGTTATTATTATAACCCATAATAATTGCCTAATTCTTTTATATCCATATACCTCTTGTATAATATTCGCAATAAAATATACAAGAGGAAATGATGCAGCTCCACCGGGCATATCCAACCCAAAAAATAGCATCATCCTGTGACTTGCAAACATTGTAAAATCATAAGCACAAATTGATAGCCCTATAAGAATAGGAAAAACTATATACTTATTTTTAATTTTAAAAATTTTATTATTTATGCGTATATCCTGATTATTTTCATATTGAAATAAGATAACTTTCCGCATTATATTATCCCGATCTTCTCTAACAAATTTATTAACCTCTTCAGGATTTTCAGAAAAATAGGATAAAGGTTTTGATTTATCTACTGTTTTAAATCTAATTGAATATCTAATATACAGCTCACCATTAATCTCATCTTCACCTGTCCATTTATAAGATCCTTCAAAAAAATTTCTAAAAAACAGGATTATTGACTGCAATAAACGCAAATACATAAAGCTCCTTTAAATTATCTTACTACTAGGAAAAGGATTTATATTATATAGATTTTTCATAAAAATATGAAAATACATCTTTAACTAATAAAAAAATTGTTACGAGTCAGAATCACTGTTTAAGCACGTAAATTATTAAACAAAATCATCTGCTATTTATAATTGGTTAATAAGTATAGGTAATAATTAAACCTGTCATTATCAGAACTCCTTATAGTTCAAACATATATACACAACATGAACTCTGATAATGGCAATGTTTTGGATAAATTCTTCATCCCTAAAGACTTTATCCAAACTAAGTCCTTGGTAGGTAATATTCTTGTCATCATCACTCGCCGATACAGCCTCTGAATGTTACCTACCTTGACTTGAATAATTTTGAGACTGCTATATACCCTATTAACTACAGCAAATGTTTTGTTATAATAGGGGCTGTCATTATTGGAGGATATATAGAGCGAGGTATCAGGTTTCCTTTAAATAATTTCTAATAATGACTTAGAGTATATTTTTTATCTATCTTACCAAAACAAATTTGATCTCATAGGCTTAATAGACAGAACAATCATTAATATGATATACCCATACCATGGAACTAAGCTAAGTACAGGCAATAGATTTGCCAATGTACATCCTAAGAAAAACATACTAAAAAACAATAGCGTTTGATAAGCAGGATTATTAGTTTCTACATAATGATGAATCTTATCTAATAATGAGCCTTGAATAGTAAATAGATGAATAATAATTGGTGCCATAGCTATTAAAGCTATAACGATATCAAATATCCAACTCATATTCATAAGAGCATAATAGTTTGTGGCTATTAATACCCCCACAAGAAAATATACAATCTCGACTAAAATTATATCCAGTAAAGAAAATTTATGAAGATTTTCTGATATATATTCTTCTTCAAACATAATTAAAATCCTTATAAGTTATAATAGCAGTTATGCATTTACAATTATATCTTAACGTCTATGGCTAAATTTAATATATTAATAAATTTTCTCTAAAACTCGATTTTCAGCTAAAAAATTGAGTATTCTATGTAGAAATTATATCAACTTTGTACTTGATACACAATTCCATGTGTTTGTCATGTGGTACGCAAAATATTAAATAGATATCAATATTTGTATGTATAATACTCATTCACTCTCTACATCAATACTACTTATTATAGTTTTGATGGCTTCTTCTGGTGTTTCAGGATAGAGACTATAACTAGATATATTAAAGTATTTTGATAATTCTTTCTCTATAGCAACTTTGTCTTTTTTCTCAATAGTCACTGTTTTAGATGATGTAAAAAAACTAGAATATTGAGAAAATTTATACAACCTTTTTTTTTCTTTATCATATATATCCTTATATAAAATCACATATGCATCTTGGGCAATTACTCTTGGAATACTAGGAGATAGCCTAACTATAACAGGCTTATACATGCTAACAGAATTCACTATATAATTTATTTTCTCATCTAGACTAAGATTATTTTTTTTACTTTTATTTCCAATATCATTGATAATATCAGGATAATTCTTTTTAAATTCTGCAATACTTTTTTCATTTATCTTAGGAAGATTATTATAGAGATTATCATCTTCAAAAGTAACTTGAGATAATTTATTATTAGGGTAATGCCCTCCAAAAAATTTTTTAGTAGATTCTCTACGCTGAGACATATCTACACTATGGTGTGCATACTGAGGTTCTTCACCATCAAAAATATAAATACATCCGTCTTTATCTTTTTGATCTTTATCTTTAACACTAAAAAATAAAGCTACTAAAAAATTACCTGTAATATCCAATAATCTTGTAGGCATCCCAAAATGTTGTAATTCACCTAATAAATCAATACTATAATTAGTTTGACTTTTCCCTAAAAGTTCACAATATTTTTTAATCATCTCAATTTCATATTTAACGACCCCTTGATCTTTATCTTCTTCATAACCCCTAAATATACTAGGTATACATTCCCAATTTTCATTTGCTTGTCCTCGGAATAACCATTTTTTATTTTTTGTTGTTACATCGCCGATTTTTTGATACATTCTTTCAATGTAGTCTGCTACTTTAGATATGGGTCTTTCCATCATTATTTAATTTATTAATGTTTTTAAATAAATAATATAAAAATGGCTATAATATTTCTAGTAGATTATGTGAAGGCTCAACTTTGACACTACATGGTTATTTCATGAGTTTACCCTGATTAGGTTATGTGCTTCTATTTTTTATTAAGTTGTTTAGTAATTTTGTTAATTTCTCTATCAATAAATTAAATTTTATATAAATATGTAGTACCTCTACAGCACCCCAATAAAAACACACATCACGATAAGATTTGTATGAAACCTGCTTGAAAGTATTGATATATAAGACTTTTTTAATTGGCATCCCGTAGGGGATTCGAACCCCTGTTGCCGCCGTGAAAGGGCGGTGTCCTAGGCCTCTAGACGAACGGGACATAAGACTTTTTAACCACTGTTTCCAGCGATATGAGGACTATTGTACTTACTTTTAAAACTTAGTCAAGGTTTTTATCAAAAAATAATTAATCTTTTTAAACTTTTATAAAAAATAAACTTATAACTATCAAAAAGTAGTCATATAGATATAAAATCATTTAAGTATTCAGGGAAAAATGGCCTACCACCTTTAGCTGGTATGCAAGTAATTTCACATCTATTAGTACTAGCAACCTTACCATCTACTCTAATTTCTTGATCTGCTACAAACTTAACCTTAGATAATTTAGTAAATTTATTAGTAATCTCAACTTCACCTGCAGTGATAGGTTTTTTAAATTTTATATGCTCATCGAGCAATATAGCATTAATACCATCTTTAGCAAGTTCTTCTACTGTTTTACCAAATTGAGCAAAATGCTCATGCCTAACTATTTCATAGTAATATGAATAATGGATATTGTCTAAAATATTTTGAAAATCAATATGCTTATGGTCTATATTAATCTTTTTTGTATACATTTTAATCTCCTAGTGGTAGTTATTTTTTTATTACTATGAAGTTACTTAAATATTTGTAAGCCCAATGTAAATTATTTTGATTTAGTTAACCCTTCTTGCCAAATATAGATTGGCAAACATATAAAGTTAAATATAGAATAAATCTAGAAAAAAACTTACCGGAAAGTAAGTACTAATGGCTTTAAGCTAAACTATTTGCAAAAGTTTTTTGTCTTAATAAGAAGAAATAACAAACTAACATTACAACAAAGAATGCTAAAATTGAAACTACTGAATTTAGTTCATTTACTCCTTGGAAATATGCGCCTATCACAGTTAATATCATATAAAGGAAAACACTCCATGAAGATGCGAATGCTTTTTTGACACCTTTAGCTGAACGATAGTAACTCAAAGCATAAACCACAAATAATATAACATGTATAATCAATGAGAATGTAACAGCCTTAACACCTGACTGTATTATCAGATAAGAGACTAAAAGATACACAAACCCACTTAGTATACGCCCACAAGGAACATGGAATATATCTCCTACTTTCTTCATTTCAGTGTTTAGCTTAACATATGCAATAGGTATCGCAACACAAGTCAACAATTGGAAAACTGCAACCACAATCATCAACTGCTGCCAGCTTCTAAAGAATAAAACTATACCTATACATATAAGTAAGCCAAAAACCAATGATCTTCTAGAAAGATTAAATTGCTCATGCATTTTTGCAAAGAATTGAGGCATCTGCTTATCTTGAGCCATTCCAGTAAATATTCTTCCAGCAGAACCTGCATAAACTGTAGCTGTTCCAGATGGACTGATTGCTGCGTCTATGTACAAACATATTGCAAATACATTTAAGTTAAGAAGTAACATTAGCTGAGCTAGTGGCGATGTGAAGTTTAGTTTATGCCAACCATTTGCTAATAGATGGCTAGGTAACGCTCCTATGAAAGCTACTTGCAATAATAAGTAAATAATCAAGCATATAACTATACATCCCGTCAATGCTAAAGGAATATTGCGTTTTGGGTTTTTAATTTCTGAACAAAACGTTGCTATAGTTCCAAAGCCATAGAATGAATAGAAAATACCACATGTAACTACCGCAGAGAAAACTGCTCCATATCCATATGGATTAAAACTGTCATGATACGCAACAAAGTTATGCGTATTAAATGAAGTATAAATTAAAATTAATCCAGTAAGAACAGGCACACCAATTTTAAATATAGTCATAAAATTAGTGAATTTAGTAAGTGTCTTAACGCCCCAATAATTAATCAATCCATAAATAAAGATCAAAACAACCACACATAAAATACCTACATATGTAAGATCATGGTTAGAAAATATATATGGCTCTAATTTTGGATACGCTGTACTTAAATACTGAATTGTTGCCTGAGCTTCTGAGGGAATAGTCAAAAGTAAACCAACCCAGTTAGATATCGCTACAACAAAGCCCATATCTGGATTATGGCTAATTGTCAGTAGTCTACCAAATAATCCCCTAACAGGCTTAAATGAAGCAATTTCACCAAGTAACAAAGATAAGATCAAAACCATCCCTGCACCAATCAACCAAGATATAAGAGATGCTGAACCAGCTTGTTTAGAGGCATAATAAGCAGCGAATAACCAACCACTACCAATGATACATCCGACTCCAATAGCTATCGCAGAGAAAAGTCCTGGACCATTCTTTATATTTCCATTTTCCATTTTTTTTTTAGTATTTTATGTAAAACAATAAGTTTTTACAGTCTAGCAAAAAAATATTTTATTAGACAACTTGCTACAGCAAATTTTAAAATAGAAGAATTATTATCAATTAGCTACTTATTGATTAAGATGATTGTTAGTTACTATGCAATAGTATTTATCGCATTGGATACCCTTGAAACTACTTTTTCTTGACCTAATAATTTCAAAGTAGCCCCAATATCTGGAGATTGTCCAGAACCTGTAATAGCAACACGTAAAGGCATACCAACCTTGCCCATACCTACTTCACATTGCTCTGCTGTATCACCAACAACTTGATGTAATACTTGAGGATCTTGCCATTGTTCTAAGCTTAAAGCTTCAAATTTTTCTAGAGCCACTTTTAATATACCTGCTGTTGCAGCTTTAAAATGTTTCTTAACTGCTTTTTCATCATACTGAATATCATCACTATAGAAATAACTAGACTTTTCAGCAAGCTCAACTAAAGTATCAGCCTTTTCAGCCATTACAGCAACAAGCTCTTGTAAATCAGGACCATTATTAATATCCAAGTCTAGTTTTGAAAAATGATACTCAACTTCTGAACGAATATCTTCAAAGTTAGATTCTTTGATGTAGTGTTTATTTATCCATTTAAGCTTTTCAAAATCAAAACGCGATGGTGAAGCACTAATATGCTCCAAATTAAAACTTTTTATCATCTCATCAAGAGAGAAAATCTCTTGATCACCATGTGACCACCCCAATCTAACAAGATAGTTAAGCATTGCCTGAGGTAAATAGCCTTCTTCACGGTATGCCATCACATTTACAGCACCATGACGTTTAGATAGTTTTGCACCATCTGGACCAAGAATCATTGGCACATGAGCAAATACCGGAATATCAGCATTTAAAGCTTTGTAAATATTGATTTGCTTAGGCGTATTATTAACATGATCATCTCCACGAATAACATGAGTAATAGCCATATCCATATCATCAACAACAACACAAAAGTTATAAGTTGGTGAACCATCTGCTCTTTGGATAATCATATCATCTAGCTCTTGATTAGCTATAGAGATCTTACCTTTTACCGCATCATTCCAGCTTACTACACCATCTTTAGGGTTTTTAAACCTTATGACAAAACTTTCACCCTCTTTTGGTATATAGTTTTCATCACGACATTTACTATCATAACCAGTCTTAAGATTATTTGCTTGTTGATATTCTCTTAGCTCATCAAGCCTTTCTTTAGAACAACTACAGTAGTATGCTTGACCGTCAGCTACAAGTTGATCAACAACTTCTTTATACCTATCAAAATGCTTTGTTTGATAATAAGTTTCATCATCATTTTCTAGACCTAGCCATTGCATTCCATCCAAAATTGCATCAACTGCTTCCTGTGTAGATCTTTCTAAATCAGTGTCTTCAATTCTTAGAATAAATTTACCATCATTATTTTTTGCATATAACCAACTAAATAATGCTGTACGCACCCCACCAACATGTAAAAAACCTGTTGGGCTAGGTGCAAATCTTGTTGTAACCATAATTAGATACCTTAGAAATAAAAAATTGTTTAAAGATTAAACTAGAAGGTAAATTGTTTCAAGATTTTAAGAATTAATTTAATCTATAAAGTCTTAATATAAAGTAGTTATTAATCGTAAATCTATAGTTATAGGTTTATATATATGCTTTAATTTAAGAAAAACCTTCTAAGAAGTAGCAATGTCGCAAATAGGTCAACTACAGCTTAACGAAAGTGATATATTGTTTCATCATCCCATGGGCAATAGCTATCAAGTAAATGAAGTAGCTAAAAAAATAATAAACTTATTACAAAAAGATAAAACAATTCAAGAAATTATAGAAAATCTAAATAATGAATATGATACCTCTGAACAAGAGTTATACATTGATGTTAGTGACTTTATTTCAAAACTTAAAATATACAATTTAATATAAATGAAAATAGCAATAAGTGGCTTAAACAATACTGACAACCCAGCTCCAGGAATACCTGTTGCAAAAAGCTTAAACGATAAATTCTCTCTTATTGGTTTAAGCTATGATGCTAGTGAGCCAGGTAATTATCAAAAACTATTTTCAAAAACTTATCTAATGCCATATCCATCATCAGGGTTTGACGAATTAAAAGCACGCTTAGAATATATAAAGAAAAAAGATGACATTCAAATAATCATACCAAATCTAGATGCTGAACTACCTTTATATATTAAATATCAAGATCAAATATCTAAAGAAATAGGTATAAATCTCTGTTTACCTTCTCAAGAAAACTTTGAACTTAGAAACAAAAACAGATTAGACAAACTTTGCAGCAACCTAGGCATAAAATATCCTAAAACCTACCAAGTAAATACTATAACAGAACTCCATGAAGTTATAGAAAAACTTAGCTTTCCCCTAATGATAAAAGGTAATTACTATAAAGCATACAAAGTCTTTAATACTAATAGTGCCATAGAAGCTTTTTACAATATATATAATGAATGGGGTTTACCAATACTGCTACAAGAGCACATAGATGGCGAAGAGATAAATTTAGCTGGAGTTGCTGATGGCAAAGGAAATTTAAAAGGTGCTGTGGCGATGAAAAAACTAACCACAACTAATTTAGGAAAAGTTTGGCTAGGTCTAACTATAAAAAATGATTTACTTATACAAACAGCTCAGAAATTTACAAAACTAATAAAATGGCAAGGAGCCTTTGAGCTTGAGTGTATGGTGAATAAAAATAATATATATCTAATAGAAATCAATCCGCGTTTTCCAGCCTGGGTGCACTTAGCTACAGAGGTTGGTATAAACCTACCAAAAATGCTAGTGAAAATAATCCAAAATGAGAAGTTTGAAAGTAAATTAGACTACCCTATCAATAAAATATACGTAAGATTTGTTGATGAAATTATAGCTGATTTCGATGAATATAAAAATTTAGTTCTAAATAAAGAAATAAGATAAAGATGAAAAAAAAATACTCAAAACCTATAATAAATAAACTAGATTTCACAATGGCATCTAAATATGGCGGCTCACTTTCTAAACAGAAAGTAAGAGAAACTATCGATGATGTAAGCATCAATAAATTAATTGAAGAATTTGGAAGCCCTTTGTTTGTTTTTTCACAACAGCAGATGGAAAAAAAGTACAAATCTCTATATAAAGCATTTAGCTCAAGATATCCAAAAGTAAAATTTAGCTGGAGCTATAAAACTAATTATCTAAATCAAATATGTACAATTTTTCATAACTTAGGATCTAGTGCTGAAGTTGTAAGTGAGTTTGAGTATCAAAAAGCAAGAAATATTGGTGTAAATGGCGAAGATATTATATTTAATGGTCCGTACAAACCAAAGAAAGATTTGAAAATTGCTGTCCAAGAAGGTGCAAAAATACATATTGATAACTTATTTGAACTAAATGATCTAGAGCAGATAGCTGATGAGCTACAAATAAAAATACCTGTTGCAATTAGGCTTAACATGGATACAGGCATATATCCGCAATGGAGTAAATTTGGTTTTAACTATGAAAATGGTGATGCTCTAAATGCTGTCACAAGAATACATAAAAATAACAAACTATTTTTAACAGGCCTTCATACTCATATAGGTACTTTTATATTAGATACAAATGCTTATAAATTAGCTACAAAGAAACTAATGCAGTTTAAGTATGAAATAGAACAAAAATTTGAAAGTAAGATAGCGTATATCGATATAGGAGGAGGTTTTGCTAGTAAAAGTAATCTAAAAGGTATCTATCAATCACCTGACGTTGTAGTGCCAACAGCCGATGATTATGCTTGTGCTATTGTTAACACAATTTATGAACAAAATAGATCCCAAGATTTACCCGAGCTTTATTTAGAAACAGGTCGTTACTTAATTGATGAAGCTGGCTATCTTCTTACATCTGTGTATGGTTGGAAAAGGCTACCTGATGGAAGAAAAAGCTACATTATGGATGCAGGAGTAAACAACCTATATACATCGACTTGGTATAACTTTAATATCGAGACAGACAAAGATTACGGCAATATATCTGAGCCATCTACTCTAAATGGGCCTTTATGTATGAATATAGATGTTATCGAAGAAAGTATCATGCTACCTGCTTTAGATAGAAATTCTGTTTTATCAATTTCTCCTGTTGGGGCTTATAACTATACCCAATCAATGCAATTTATAAGATATAAACCTGCTGTCGTTTTGATTGATAATGATGGTAAAGCTAAACTAATTAAAAAAGTAGATAACCTTGAGACAGTTAATTTTAGAGAAGTTCCATAGATGATAAAGTTAAAAAATTTCTTAAAACCTTATAGCTCTGTACTTTTTTTAGATAGTAAATTAATTTTTATAGTCATTTTATTATCTCTATTTATAAACCCTTCTATGACGCTATGTGGAATAATAGCAATCTTAGTGAATATTATTTTTATAAAGCTAATTAATATCTCAAATAATTGCCTAACAAGCTATGAGCCCTACCTTTGTAATGCTCTATTAGTAGGCTTGGCTGTAGGCTATATATTACCTCTTTCTGTCATATCTATCTACCTTGTAGCTACTTTATCAGTTTTAACATTTATTATTTGCTATATCTTTGCAAAAACACTTCGTAGACAACACCTTCCAATACTCTCTCTGCCCTTTTCAATAATTGCTATAGTCACTTACATAGCATCAATAAAATTCTTAGGTTTTGACAATCACCTATTAAAGGATCTGACAAGCTTTGATATTAATCTACCGATAGCTATTAGTAGCTTTTTAAAAGCTCTTGGAAGTATATTTTTCCTCCCAAGTAATATTGTTGGGTTAGTAATACTATTTGTAATTTTTATTTCATCAAGAATAATCTTTTTCACAGCTATATTTAGTTATTTTTTTGGGATTTATTTTGAATTTCTTCTCAGCGGATCTTTAACCCTAGCACTAAATGACTTATATGCTTTTAATTATATTCTCACTGGAGTGGCACTATATGGAATATTCCTAGTACCAACATTTAGAAGTCTGATAATAACTCTTTTTGCTATAACCTCCACAGTTATAGTAACTAACATGTTTGAAATCATTTTAGACTATTATGCTACGCCTGTATTTACATTACCTTTTAGTATCATAACTATTGCTTTCGTTTTCACCCTAAAAGGCCTAGGGTACAAAGATATTAACCATGTTATAAAATCAACCCCTGAAAAATCTTTTTTAAGTTACTTAAATAGAATCTACAGATTTGGGCAAGCTCCTAAAATTAGTTTGCCATTTAGTGGTCAATGGTATGTTTATCAAGGTTTTAATGACAAATGGACTCATAAAGGAAAATATCAATTTGCTTATGATTTTGTAAAAAAAGAAAATGGTAAAACATATATTGGCAATCAAAATTTATTAGAGAGCTACTTATGCTTTGGCGAAAGTATTTTATCTCCTGTGGAGGGCTATATTGTAGATTGTCAACATGACCTAATTGATAATCCTATTGGTAATATAGATAGAGCAAATAATTGGGGCAATTATATAATAATAAAAAATCATCAGGAGTTATTTATAAAGATATGCCACATTATGCAGTTTTCTCTAAAGGTTAAAGTTGGTGACTATGTTTATATAAATGATGCTTTAGCAAAATGTGGTAATAGTGGTTATTCCCCAGAGCCACACATCCATATTCAAGTACAAAACTCTATATTGCATAATGCTGAAACTATAAACTTTTGTTTTGATAAATATTATACAGGAGAAAAACTATACTCTAGCACTATTCCACAAAAAGATTCTTTTATAAATTCAGTTATTATAGATCACTCAATAAGGGCTAAATTTGGTTTTATTTTAGATGACAAATTTACCTATAGCATAACCGAAGGAAAAGAATTAAAGCAAAAAGTAAACTTCATTGTAAAAATGGATAATACTGGCCAGTTATATTTTGAAGATGATTTTGAAAATAAATTGTATTTTTATAATGATCTAACAGAATTTTATTTCTATAACTATTGCGGTAAAGAGAACTCTTATTTACAAAAACTTTTTATCTTAGCCCCTAAAATACCTTATATAAATAAAGAAAACCTTAATTATAACGATTATCTTCCAATAGATTTAATTAAAAGTAAAATGATGACTAAATGGCTTGCCCTTGTTTGTGTTTTCAATAGCAAATATGCTAAGTTTCTACGAAGCTATACTTTACAACACAACGTAATTCTATCAGAAAAAGGTAAAATCAAAATAAACTCAAAAGGTCGAGGATTTGAGGAAATAAGGTATGGAGAATCAATATTAAAGTTAGAATCTAATGATTAAACTATCAAATAACTAAGCATACTTAACCTGAATTTTCATATTTCAATTATGCACTAAAAATTCTCTATACCAATCCAAAATAAATACACTCATAGCATAAATAGTTTAAAATAAATTATTAGCCTTTGCTTTGGTTTGATTAACTATAGGAGATGTTTATGTCCTTTTACTCTATTGAAAACGAACTTTTAGAAAACTATAAATCTAAAGTTGAGCTTAAATACAAAATGCTCAATGGTCTCTTCTTAAGCACGCCTCTTGACAAAAAACATAATGCAAACTTTAAATTAGCAACATTCTCTAATATATGTAAGAGTGAGCTAAAAAATGACAAGGATCCTATAGAAATCATTGAAAATATGTATCCAGAGATGTCAGAAGAAGAAAGACTCGAGACATTTATAAAATTTATCCGCTACATAGAACGACAAATAGTCTTAGTCGATGCTTTAGAAGAGGCTGCATACGATAAAACACATGATCTAAAAGGTGAATATAGTATAACTAGATTAGCCAGAAGAGTTGAAAGGAATAATAAGCAGAAAACTCTGACTAAAGTTCTAAAAGAATATAAAACAAGACTTGTACTAACAGCACACCCTACCCAGTTTTATGCTAAATTAGTCTTGCCTATTATTCATGATCTTAAGAGAGCTATCTTAGATAATGATATAAATAAGATTCAGGACATTTTCTTGCAAATGGGTAAAACTAGATTTAGCAATAAAATGAAACCTACTCCAGAAGGTGAAGCAATATCAATCATATGGTACTTAAATAATATTTTCTATAATACTATCCCAAAAATTCAGCATAAACTAACTAATGATAATACTAATATTGAGATTGGCTTTTGGCCTGGCGGAGACAGAGATGGCAACCCTTTCGTAACTGCAAAAGTCACTAAAAAAGTATCAAAGCACTTAAGAGTAAACATTTTTAACTGCTATAACAAAGATTTAAAAAGACTTATTAAGAAGCTAACTTTTGAAAATGTTCATGATGAACTTACAAAAATTCGAAAAAGACTAAAAGCAAATAAATACAATTCAGCTCAGGAGTTTCTAGATGAACTGATTAGAGTAAAAAATATTGTTGATACACAGTATGATTCTCTATTTGTTGATAGGCTTGATAATCTAATTTTAAAGGTAAAAATCTTTGGTTTTCATTTTGCAAAACTAGATGTGCGTCAAAATGCTAAAATACATAATCAATTTTTCACAGAAATTTTTAAAGAAAACTACAATTTAGACTATAAAACACTAAAAGAAGTAGAGAAAATCAAGCTTCTAATTAAACTTGCTAAGCAAAAGAGCCTTGTAGAATTAGAAACTAATAGTGAACTAGCCAAAGAGGTTCTTGAAACTATTGCTAGCATACAATATATCCAGCAACAAAATGGCTATGAAGCAATCGAAAGGTATATTATCAGTAACGCTAACTCTACTGTGAGTATATTAGAAGTCTTAACAATATTTGAGCTTTTTAATAAAAATATCAAAGGTGAAAATAAAATTAAAACCGAAGTTGTTCCATTGTTTGAAACTATGGAAGATCTAAAAAACTCGACTCAAATTCTTGATGACTTGCTAAAAATAAAGCTCTACACAGATAATTTAGAAATTTGGCATAACTCTCAAACGATAATGCTTGGTTTCTCTGATGGTACAAAGGATGGTGGTTACTTTATGGCTAATTGGTCAATCCTTGAAGCAAAACGAGCTTTGAGTAAATATCTTAGCTCTAAAGGCATCAAGCCTATATTCTTTGATGGTCGTGGAGGCCCTCCTTCACGTGGAGGTGGGGATATGTTTTTATTTTATAGAGGATTATCAAACGTAGTCTCAAACCATGATGTCCAAGTAACTATCCAAGGACAAAGTATATCATCTAAATTTGGCAACTCTAATAGCGCTCAATATAATCTAGAACAAATTCTAACATCTGGACTATATGGTAAGCTAAATCTACACAATGCTCATAAGCTAAATGCCTCTGAGCTTACACTTATAAATGAGTTAGGTAGAATCTCTTTTGAGACATATATAAACCTTAAAAACCACCCTCAATTCATAGACTATCTTACAGAGGTAACTCCCCTAAAATACATCAGTGAGATGAATGTAGGATCACGACCATCAAAGAGAAACTCTGGAGCTAAAATCAAACTAGATGATTTACGTGCTATCCCGTACGGTGCTGCATGGACACAGATGAGACAAAGTATCTTAGCATTTTATGGTCTTGGAACAGCAATAAATGCTATGGTCAAAAAAAATCAAAAGAATCTCACTATAATCAAAAACATATATAAACACTCTTTGATTATTAAAGGAATATTTGATAATGCGTTACAAAGTATTGCCCAAACCAATTTCAACATGACTAAACACATAAGTAGAGATGTTAAGTATAGTGAATTTTGGCAGCTAATGCATAACGAGCATACTCTAGCAAAACAATATCTATTAACCGTAACAGGAAAGAGTGAAGATTTCTTACATGCGAACCCTGTAAAAGCAAGATCTATTAAAATGAGAGATGATATTACTCTACCTTTAGTTATATTACAGCAATATGCACTTAATGCTTTGAGAGAAAACCCAAATCACAAGCATGAAGAACTTTTAAAGACCATAATTAAGAAATCTCTAGCTGCAAATATAAATGCTAATCAAAACTCTATATAAGCTGCTCTCTATGGTTTATACCACCTACGTATACTTTCTATCACAGCTGGAGCCATAAACTCTGTATCATCTAAATCAAACCACTTTATTTCAGAGATTTCTGCACATGGTTGTACTGACTGAGTGATTTCTCCAGCATAGCATTGTACTGACACAGTATCTGTCCTATCATGATTATCTGTAATAACTTCACCAAGATATTCCAACTCAGTGGGATGCATTTGTACATTTAGTTCTTCATCAAGCTCACGGATAATAGCTTGTAAGTGAGTCTCTCCGTCATCTATCTTACCACCTGGAAAGTACCAAATAGTATTATCACGTACTCTTACAAGTAGCATCTCATTATCTTTAACACAAAGTAACGCTGAGGTTTTTATCATGATTTATATACTTAAAAGAATAATAAGAAAATATAATTACAAAAAAATTGATATATATCCAGTATTAAAGCTCTTTTATCTTATACCAATATAATCCAACTATAACAAACATCAATACTAAATATATAGATATAATATCAGTAATAGTATGAGCATGTAAGTGGCCTTGAGTAAATGCTACCAAGCCTGATATAGTCATAGTTATAAGATACATTATAGCGGATGCAGTTCCTGAAATATGCCTAAACATTGATATACCTTTACCCATAGAAATTGGAAAAATTGAACCACAAACAAAATAAACAGTCATTGTAGCGACAATAAGCAATATAATACTATCTTGTATAAAAAAACTAAGTATAAAAAACAATATTATTAGTAAAATAAAAAAATGCGTCATCATCAAAAATATTCTACCTATAGAATAATGATCAAGAAGCTTACGGCCTATTATTGGTGCTGGTAAAAATGAACACCCTAAAAAAATTGCTAACTTACCAAAGTATGCAGGCGAATAGCCCATCACACCTTGAACCAAAAATGGACCTAATGTATTGAAGCTTATAATCATAGAATATCCTGTACCCATTGCTATACATATACTTATAAATTCTTTATTACCTAAAATCTCCATGATATTACTACGTACTTGAGATACTTGTAGTTTTGACTTTTGTGCGATAGTCTCTGGAATATAAATAAAAACTAAAATAGTTATTATTAGAGTAAGTATACCAAAAAAGTAAAATCCTGATTCCCAACCAAAATACTCTTGTAAAAACCCACCTATTATTGGACCTATTATTGGACCCAACCCCCAAAGTAAGCCTAAAGTTGGACCAAGCTTTAAAAGTTTCTCTGGAGGAAACATATCCGAGAAAATACCACGACTAAGTACACCCATAGAACCTATCAAGAAACCTTGAAGAAACCTTACTATCAGCAACACATATACATTAGGTATCAAAGGCGGTAAAAAACTTACTATTACAAATAATGTACATGAGATCCTTAGTGGTAGTTTACGACCAATAGCATCAGTAACTATTCCAATTATGAAGTTTCCTAAAGCATAGCCAATTAAGTAAATTGAGATAACCATCTTTGAAGTTGACGGATCAATATGTAATGACGCGCTAATCCCCGGTAATGATGGAGCAAATAGGTCAATACTCATGCCAGTTAAAGTAAAAAATGTCAAAAGTATAGCCATTCGTATTTTAGTTTGATCAATATGAGAAAACATTTTTCTAGAAGAAAATTTAAATAAGTAATACATTGTACCAAAAATTAATCAATAATAAGAATTAAATTTAGCAATTATAAAAATTCATAAACTATAACTTTATGATTTCTTTATATATTTTCTTTTAAAATTACCTAGGTTCTGTGCACAAAAAATATAAATTAGATTGAAAATAACTAAACCGTTGTTATTTAAAAGTTGAAAGACAGTAAATATCAAGGGTTTAGCAAATGCATTATCATATAAAAGAAGT
>NZ_JBGCTX010000049.1:0-18162 GCF_041102755.1 Francisella sp. 19X1-34 | reverse complement strand
AGTTTATTATTTCTCCAATTAAAATCAATAATTATAAATATTTAGACATGAAGTAATTATCGAACTGAGGTTAATTAGCTATAGATCTCTATTCCTAATAGGTATGGTACTACAAACAACAGCTTGTTTATTTTTATCATTTCCATCCACTGAAAACCTATATATCGCTTTGGCTTTATTCCTATCAGGAAGCGGAATGAATGTACCTTGTATAAATATGATGCTAACACAGCAGTTTGAGAATGATGATAGCAGTAGAGAAAGTGCGTTTTATTGGAATTATGCTGGTATGAATGTTGGCTTCTTTATAGGTTTTACAGTTGCAGGTATATTCCACCAAGATGGCAGCTACAACACCCTATTTCTTCTAACAGCTATTACCAATGTTATAGCATTTATACTTTTAGCCACTAGCTGGAAAACAGTTGCAGATAGGACAACTCCTTTGGTTAAAAATGTTGAAAAGCTTGGCGTAAGCATCTTATTTAAAAATAATTTATTTGCCATTATTATAATACTTTTTGTGATTACTTTATTATTTTTGGCACTTCAATACCCTCTTAATACTAATTATATAGTTCTTGGTATTGGAGTATTATTACTAGCTATGTTTATACCTATAGCTAAAGCTCAACGAGAAAAAGAACAAAAAGAAAAAGTTTATGCTTATTTAATATTAGCTTGTTTTGGTCTTATTTTCTGGTCAGCTTACTCCCTTGCTCCAATGGCACTTACGGTATTCACAGAAGCAAATGTAAATAGACATTTTTTAGGGTTTTTAATCCCTACTCAATGGTTCCAAAATGTAAACACTATTGTTATCGCGGTAGGTGGCGCTATGCTTCCAAGTATACTAATAATAATTCGTAAACGCTTTATTTTCTCTTTCCCAATGCAGTTTTGTTTTAGTATTATTTTTATGGCTATTGGATTCTTAATGCTTATTATAGGGATATTATGTGCAAGTACTACAGGATATACCGCAGCTATTTGGCTAATTTTAAGTTATGCATTTCAATCAATTGGTGAATTACTAATTGGTCCTACGGGCTACGCTATGGTTGGTAAACTTGCTGATTCAAAACTTCAAGGTTTAATGATGGGATCATGGATGGTAGTAACTGGTGGGACCTCAGGGGTTATAGCTAGTTTATTATCAATGATGGTAGCATCTCCAGATATACATGCAGCACCAACTCAAACAAATTCAAGCTACCTAATACTATTCTCAGTTTTAACTTTAGTAGCTGCTATTGCAGCGTTTTTAATGTATCTAATAATTCCAAGAATTAGAAAGCTTGCACACATCTAAGTATATATTAGCTATATTTTACCCAAACTATATTTTATAATTGATTAATTAGGCTATTAAGTTAATATTTTGTCGATGACTTTTAAAGAAAAATATTCAAAATATATCCCCCTTTTTATTTCTATTACTCTTACATTAAATGGTTTTATTACAATATTGGCAGTTGCTATACCAATTATTAATCGAATATTTTCTATAAACCTTAACACACAAATTCCTTCGGACCTTTATGATATTGGCATGAAATACAATACAGGATTGGGGATATTTTTGCCTCTTGTTCTAGGATATTTCATGATAATAATTGCTCGTGGTGTCTATCTTAGAAAAAGATCTTTTTGGTTTTTAGCGGTTATATTTATTTGCCTATCAATAGTTGGTGATTACATCCAAGATAGACATATCTCTTATAATATTGCTTTTTTTACTCATATTATTGAAATCATATTACTAATAATTTTTAGAAAAACATTTAATAAAAAAAATTCAAAAAAATTCACTTTCTATCAATTTGTACTAGCTATTACATTTTTATTAGCTATTGGTTACAGTGTTATAGGACTATATTATTTAAAAGATCAATTTGACGGTATAAAAACTATATCAGATGCCATTTACTTTACTATAGTTACATTTAGTACAGTTGGATATGGTGACATACACCCTATTACCGAAGAAGCTAAGCTTTTTACAGTATCTATTATGGTTATAGGTATTGGATTATTTGCAACAATTATAACTGTATCAGCTGGTAGCATTATTAGTAAAATCACAGAAAAATTTAAACAAAAGGATGGAGTTCTTTTTATGAAAGATCATATCGTAATTTGTGGCTATACAGAAATTACTAAGTGCCTAATAAAAGATTACTTAGAGTCTCATATTGATAATCTTGTAGTTATCGAAAAAAATTACCTACAGAAATTTGTAAATATAGATGTAGAGCAAAAAAAACACTTTATAGATGCAGAATCCTACGATTATGATGCACTTAAAAAAGCAAACATAGCTACTGCAAAAAGTGTTTTTATACTAAATGAAAAAGACTCCGATAACATTCTTACATTATTAGCTATAAAAGAAGTATTAAAAGAACTTCATAAAGATTCTCAACCTAAAATATCTATAAAACTAGATAAAAATGAGAGTATTAGCATAGCTAGTAACATAGGCGTTGATCAAATAGTATCACCTACAAAAAAAATTGCTGAAATGCTTATAAAATATAAATAATTTAATCAAAATATACTTAATATAAGACTATACTATGTTATCATTCCTTTTATAAATTCTATATGTAAAATTCGGTGTGGAGTTAAACCATGGAATACAATTACGATATTATTATTATAGGTAGTGGCCCTGGTGGTGAAGGTGCTGCTATGAAAGCAACAAGAAATGGTCAAAAAGTAGCAATTATAGAAGATGATGCTATAGGTGGTGGCTGTAATAACTGGGGTACAATCCCTAGTAAAGCTTTAAGGCAACTTTCACGTGAAATCTGGCATAATGACAAACATTATGACTTTCCCGAAATGCTTGACACGTCTTTTGAAATAGTTTTGAAACAACGAGAAATTAAAAAAAATCGTTATGCCGAAAATGAGATAGATGTATTTTATGGTTTTGCAAGTTTTCTTGATAAGCATAAGATAAAAATTTCACGTAAAAATGGCTCCACAGAAGTAATTACTGCAAAGAAATTTATCTTATCTACAGGATCTCGTCCATATCACCCTAACGATATTGACTTCACACATCCAAGAATTCTAGATAGTGATAAACTTTTAGAGTTAAAAGACAAACAAATTAGATCTATCACCATATATGGTGCAGGTGTAATTGGTTGTGAATATGCATCTATTCTAGGCACGCTTAATATCCAAGTAAATCTTATAAATACTCGAGATAAGTTAATGTCGTTCCTTGATAATGAAATTATTGAGACTCTTACAAATCACTTTA
The DNA here is from genome assembly GCF_041102755.1 of Francisella sp. 19X1-34. Taxonomy (NCBI): domain Bacteria; kingdom Pseudomonadati; phylum Pseudomonadota; class Gammaproteobacteria; order Thiotrichales; family Francisellaceae; genus Francisella; species Francisella sp. 19X1-34. The sequence goes on along the minus strand of NZ_JBGCTX010000049.1, from coordinate 14,885 downwards.
CAGTAAACCAAAAGATACATCTAATTCATAATGAAACATATAAAAGTATAAAAGCTAAAGGAGATAAGGTAATAACTACGCTTAATTCTGGTAGAATTATAGAGTCTGACTATGTTTTATTTGCTTTAGGTAGAGCTGGTAATACTGAAGGATTAAATCTAGATAAAATTGGCGTTGAATATAACCCACAAAGAGGCCTTGTTCAAGTTAATGATAATTACCAAACAACACAAGAAAATATCTATGCTGTTGGCGATGTTATTGGTTTCCCATCTCTAGCATCTTCTGCTTTTAACCAAGGTAGATTCGCAGCGACACATATTATAGACGGCTCTTGTAATGATAAGCTAGTTGAAGATATCCCAACAGGTATATATACTCGTCCTGAAATTAGTTGTATTGGTAAAACAGAAGAACAGCTAACAGCAGAAAATGTTCCGTATGAAGTTGGTCGTGCATATTTTAAAGATCTAGCTCGTGCACAAATATCTGATAGTGTTACAGGAATGCTAAAAATACTTTTTCATAAAGAAACTTTTGAAATTCTTGGCATTCATACATTTGGTCATAGAGTATCTGAGATTATCCATATTGGACAAGCTATCAAATCTATGCCTGGCAAGCATAATACAATAAAATACTTCTTAAACACTACTTTTAACTACCCTACTATGGCAGAAGCTTATCGTATTGCTGCTATTGATGGAGTTAATAAGTTAAGACCAAAAAATGGTATATTACCTAAAAAAGAAAGTAAATAAATCTTATGCATTACGATATTTACATTATCTTTCTTTTTATTTTTTTATTTGGAGCAGCTATAGGTAGCTTTTTAAATGTTGTAATCTATAGAGTACCAAATAAACTTTTTTCTGAAGAAAAAGCCATTGCTCGAGAGATACTAGAGTTACCTAAAGAACCTACCAAAAACTTTAGCTTATTAGTTCCTTCAAAATGCCCAAAATGTGATAATAAACTAAAATATCGTCATAACATTCCTATTCTAGGCTGGCTTATTTTAAGAGGTAAATGTTATTTTTGTCATGAAAAAATATCTTTTGAATATCCTTTAATTGAACTTATTACAGCTCTTATTTTTATTGGTATATTTTATTACTTTGGATTTACAATACAGAGCCTAGCTCTTATTGTTTTAAGTGTTTTCTTTATACCTCTATTTTTTATAGATGCTAAACATAAGATACTGCCAGATTCCTTTACATTAACTCTTTTATGGATAGGTATTATTCTTAACTATTATGGAGTTTTTACAACATTAGGAGTCTCTGTTTGGGGAGCAATAATAGGATATCTGTCTTTATGGATAGTGTTTTGGATATATAAAATATTTACAGGTAAAGAAGGTTTTGGTTATGGTGACTTTAAACTTTTAGCTGCTATAGGTGCCTGGTTTGGTTATCCTATGCTTTTATATACTATATTTGCAAGTTGTATATTCGGTATTATTATTGCTATTTTTATAAATATTATAGGACGTAAAACAAATATAATTCCTTTCGGACCTGCTATAATTTTAGCTACATTTTTTTATCTGCTAACTAAAGATAATCTTTATGTATGGTATAATCACGTCATGCTAATTAATACTCAGTAGAAATCTCTACATGCAAAAAAAAGATATCTCTATTTTAACTTTAATCGCTATTATTATTGTGCTTATACTATATATATTTAGTACAACTAGTATTAATAGCTCACTATCAGGAAATAAGCAAGGCTTATATATTGTCAAACAAGCATTCCCACAGTATAAAGTCATCAAAACATTTGATACAGGCCTTCATCTTGAAGCATATATTCTTCAGGATAAAAAAGACCCTAATAAGCGTACTGTTACTTTTACAAGCGAAGATGGCAGTGTAATCGTTAACGGTCAGCTTTTAGTCTGGGATAGAGGAGAAAACAAGCTAACTAGCCTTAACAAAATCTATGCAAATTACTTTACATCAAACCCTAAAGCAAATGAACTATATTTAAACATAAAGAAATATGCTTCGTATATCCAACAAGGTAGTAATGACGCCCCTCATAAGTTTTATGCTGTTATAGACCCAAGCTGTAGTTACTGTAATCGTTTATTTGAAGCGACCCAACCTGCGATCAAATCTGGGCAATTAGCAGTACGTTGGATCCCTCTTGGAGCATTGCATAATAGCCCAGCTATAGTTAAAAGCTTATTTAACTCAAAAGATCCTTTGAAAGCTCTAATCAAGTATCATGAAACAAAAACTTATGATAAAAATAATACTCAAGCTAATGAAAAAGCTGCAAATAATATGAAGTTATCTAAATATATCCAAGGGTTCCCTACTATTTTATACAAAACACCTCAAGATGCTTTAAAAATTTCAGGTGGCAGTAAATTACCTCTTACAGATGCAAAAATTGCTAAAAAAGATAATATTAAGAAAATTAATGAATTCTTACTTTTAATATCGAATCAATTTTAGGTTTCTTTGATATGAAAAAAATAATTCCTAGCCTATTACTTCTTTTAGTTGCAAATGTTACTTTTGCAGTATCTAAAGACAATATACGCATATCTAATGATATCCATAAGATTGAAAAACACTATGGTGGTAAAGTTGGTGTATACACTATAAACCGTAATAATTGGCATAATTTTACTCATAATGAAACTTTCTACTTCCCAATATGTAGTATCTATAAATTTCTTGTTGTTGGTGCTATTCTTAAAGAGAGCATGACTGATAAAAAACTACTAAATGAGAAAGTTAGAATTTCAAAGAACCAATTAGTTGGATATACACCTATAACGAAAAAATACGTTGGCAAAGAGATGACTGTTAAAGAACTTTGCAGAGCTTCAATTTTAAGTGATAATACTGCTACGAATCTTTTGATATATAAATTAGGTGGCTTAAAAAAACTAGACTCCTTTATATTATCACTTAATGATCACGCCACAAAAATCACCGAAATAGAACCTAAAGTAAATAATGTTAACTTACGTAACAATCTAAATAAAACTACTCCTAAAATAATCACTAGAGATCTAAATAAAATTGCTTTTAGTAATGATGTTCTTGATAAAGCACACAGAATCTTATTTAAAAAGTGGTTAAGGGAAAATAATACAGGAGATAATCGTATAGCCGCAAAACTTCCTAAAGGTTGGAAAATTGGCAATAAAACTGGAACTTGTGATTATGGTTCAACAAATGATGTAGCTATTGTATGGCCTAATAATTCTCAACCAATAGTAATGTCAATACTATATACCCAACCTATTAAAAATGCCGAACCTAAACATAAGGTTATCCAGGAAGTAGCTAAACTACTTTTTGATAACTTTAATATTAAAAATAATAGTAAGAAAAATGTCTAAGATAAAAATGATAGTTGGCCTAGGAAATATAGGCAAAGAATATGAAAATACACGCCATAACGTCGGTGAATGGCTAATTGCAGAAATAGCAAGAGAGCAAAGTGAAAGCTTTAGCTCAAATTCAAAACTTAACTCAAATATTGCTAAGGTCAGCTTAGCTTATAATAATGTTTTATTGGTATTTCCAACAACATATATGAACAATAGTGGCCTTGCTGTTAGCAAAGTAGCTAACTTCTATAAAATCAACCCTGAAGAAATACTTGTTGTCCATGATGAACTAGATATAGACTGTGGCCAGATTCGTCTTAAAAAAGGTGGTGGTCATGGTGGTCATAATGGCCTTAGAAGTATTCATCAGTATCTTGGTACAAATGATTATTTACGCTTAAGGATAGGTATTGGTCACCCTGGACATAAATCAAAAGTTTCAAACTATGTTCTATCAAACCCATCTATCCAACAGAAAAGCCAGATAGATGAAGCTATTAATAATGCTATATATGTTTTAGATGATATAATAAACTACAAACTTGAGCCTGCTATGCAGAGGCTTCATACTAAATAAATATTACTTCTGTAAAAGTATAGAAATATAAGGAATAAAATATGGGATTTAAATGTGGTATTGTAGGTTTACCAAACGTTGGTAAGTCAACTCTTTTTAATGCTTTAACAGAAGCAGGTATTGACGCTGAGAACTACCCTTTTTGTACAATTGATCCAAACGTTGGTATTGTTTCTGTACCTGATCAAAGACTTAATGAGCTAGCTAAAATTGTTAGCCCTGAAAAGATACTACCTACTACTATGGAGTTTGTAGATATTGCTGGACTTGTTGCTGGTGCTAGTAAAGGAGAAGGTTTAGGTAATAAATTCTTAGCAAACATTCGTGAAACTGATGCTATAGCTCATGTAGTAAGATGTTTTGAAGATGATAATATTATCCATGTAAGTGGTCAAGTTGATCCTATTGATGATATTAATACCATCAATATGGAGCTAATATTAGCAGATATAGAATCTTGTGATAAAGCTATCCAAAGATTTGCAAAAATGAAGAAATCAGGAGATAAAGAAGCCCTTGCTAAAGCTGAGTTTTATACGAAACTAAAAGAGCATTTAGAATCAGAAAAGCCTGCTAGAACCTTTGAAATGAATGAGGATGAAACTAAATGGTTAAAGCAAACACCTCTACTTACAAGCAAGCCGGTATTATATATTGCCAATGTTAATGATGATGGATTTGAAAATAACCCTCTTCTTGATAAAGTTATAGAATATGCAAAATCTGAGAACTCAAATGTTGTGCCAGTTTGTGCTGCGATGGAGCAAGAGATCTCTCAACTAGAACCAGAAGAAAAGCTTGAATTCTTAGCAGATATGGGACTTAGTGAAACTGGTCTTGATAGAGTCATCAAAGCTGGCTATGCTCTTTTAAATCTTCATACTTATCTAACAGCTGGCGTTAAAGAAGTTAGAGCTTGGACTATACCTGTTGGTGCTACAGCTCCACAAGCAGCTGGTGTTATTCATACAGATTTTGAAAGAGGCTTTATCCGTGCTGAAGTTATCTCATATGATGATTATATTCAATATCAAGGTGAAAAAGGTGCCAAGGAAGCTGGTAAGGCTCGCCTAGAAGGTAAAGAGTACATAATGAAAGATGGTGATGTTGTAAACTTTAGGTTTAATGTATAAACTACAATATTTATAGCTTATCAATATGATAAAAAAGATAATAAATTCTTACGTAATTATCATTAGCTTATCAATTATTATAATCACGGGTTGTAATGCAACTTTTACTCTTCCAAACTATCAGCTAACTGGTACATACTACAATCCTGATTATTCTGACTATAGTAAAGATGATTTAATCAATCGTTACTTTCATGAAAGTGTTGAGCAAATGGAGACTAGTCCTTATACATATCAAGGCCAATACTATGAAGAAACAGGATATACTCAACCAAGTCCATTTATGCAGAATATTAACTTTAATAATATGTACGAATAACAAATATAAGATTTAAGTAACTAATTCTTAGTTTGGTTTATTATTAAAAATGGTAACTAAGCTTTATAGAAACGATCTTATTATCAATGATACTAGTTATTTCAAGAAGAGTATTGCCATATTTAATACAACAAGGCCCTGATGGTAAATTTTCAATTTCTTCAATTATAAGTCCTGATAATGTTTTAGCATCTTCACTTTCAAATTCAATACCAATATGACGATTTATTTCTCTAAGAGTCGCACTACCACCTATCAAATAACTATCTTCATCAATTTTACGGATATTATTATTTACATCAAACCTATCAGAAAATTCTCCAACTATTTCTTCCATAATATCTTCGATAGTTACTACTCCTGTAACATCTCCATACTCATCAACAACAACAGCAAAACGTTTACTCTTTTTTTGGAAGTTTATAAGCTGAGTCTGTAAAGAAACAGTTTCTGGAATAAAGTAAGGCTGCTCGGCAATTTTACGTAGATTCGCTTTTGTAATATTTGATCTTTTTGATGTTATTAATAGATTAGTTATATCTTTAAGTCTAACAACTCCTATTATATTATTTACATTATTCTCACAAAGAATTATGCTTAATGATTTAGCCTTTGATAATCTTATCAAGATCTTTTCTATAGAGTTATTTAGATCAATATACTCTATTTTATTATAATGAGTCATTACTTCTTGTACTAATATCCTATCCAACTCTAAAACACCTAGAAGCATATTTTTATTCTTAGCACCTAATTTAGCATTTGATTCATGAACAACTGTATGGATTTCTTCTTTATCTAATGATTCATTATTTACTGGCTCAATTTTCACCCCAAAGATTTTTAAAGTTAGCTTTGAAATTGTACTTAAAAAAACCACTATCGGATATAAAGCTAACATTATCACTTTAAGTGGTAATGAAAAGGGAAATGCTAGTCTTTGTGGATATACAGCAGCAAAAGATTTTGGGATTATCTCACCAAACACTAGTATTAGAATAGTTACAATAACTGTCGAAATTAATAAACCAACGTCTCCAAAATGATCCTCTGAATATGAAGAAATTACTGTTCCTGCAAAAATATTAGCAAATGTATTACCTATAAGAATAGCAACTAAAAGCTTTTCAGGATTACGAACTAAAGATAAACTTCTTTTTGCTGAGCGGTGATTTTTTTTCGCCAAATGCTTTAATTTATATTTGTTCAAAGCCATCATTGCAGTTTCAGAGCTTGAAAAGAAAGCTGATGTACAAACAAGAATAAGCAAGATAATAATTACAGAATAAGTACTCATATTTTAAATTATAAACTAATAAGTAAAACTTATTCTAACACAAGATTTTTATCAGAAAAGAATATATAAGAAGATAAGTAGATAAAATTTATACTCTCATGAAGTCAGCATGAACTAACTTAACTTTGTATGGGTGTCTTTGTAACGCTTTGATTATAACTTTTTCTTCTTGACCATTGATCTCTAAAGTGATTTCACTTGAGAAAAATGCCTTATCTTCTGTAGAGTGTAATACTTTATCATGATCCATAACTACAGATATAGCTTCTTTGTCACCACCATATACAACAGCTGGTATTTTACCAGCTCTTCTTAGACGGCGGCTCGCACCAGTACCTAAGTCATCTCTTTTTTCTGCTTTTAAAACGAAATTTGCCATTGTTAGATTCCTTTTATTAATTGTTATTTATTTAGTAAATATACGCGCTAATCTATGCGACCCTAGATTAACTGTGCTATTGTATTAAATTATAACTTCTAATTCAAGTAATTAATCAACTAAACCATGGGTCCTAAATATATCACTTACAGACTCTTCTCCATTTGTTTTCTCAACAATTTGAGCTAAAAGTGGTGCTAAGGATATGACTTTGATTCTGTCACAAGCTTCTGCATGAGGTTTAAGAGGAATAGAATCAGTAACAATAAGTTCTTCAATAGCCGAGTTTTGGATATTATTAATAGCATCTCCAGAAAGTAAAGGGTGAACACAAAATGCTGAAACTTTAGCAGCACCACCCTTCTCAACTAATGCTTTAGCTGCTTGACACATAGTTCCGCCAGTGTCCATGATATCATCAACAAGAATACAGTGTTTACCCTCAACCTCACCAATAATATTCATAACTTCAGCAACATTTGGCTTTGGTCTTCTTTTATCAACTACAGCTATCTCAACTCCTAAGTTTTTAGCAACGGATCTAGCTCTAACAACACCTCCCATATCAGGAGATACTATTTTTATATTTTCATATTTCGCAGGATTATTGCGTACATACTCTAAGAATATTTTTGTTGCAAAAGCATTATCAAAAGGTATATCAAAGAAACCTTGAATTTGTTCTGCATGGATATCTACAGATAAAATCCTATCCAAACCAACAGCTTGAAGTAAATTTGCAACAACTTTAGCAGATATAGGAACCCTCGCAGACTTTGATCGTCTATCTTGTCTTGCATAACCAAAATATGGCAATACGGCTGTCACTCTCTCAGCAGATGATCTTTTAAGTGCATCAATTAAAAGTACTAACTCCATTAAGTTATCTGATGGTGGGCAAGTTGACTGAATAACAAAAACATCCTTACCACGAACATTTTCATTTAGTACAACTTGTATTTCACCATCTTTAAATCTATCAACAGTAGCGTTACCTAACGTTGCACCAAGCTCTTTAGCTACTTCACAAGCAAGCTTTTTAGAAGCATTACCACTAAAAATCATCAAATCTTCTGACATTTCACCCAAACCTTCAAATTAACACATAACATACACACCCTAATTTTAATGTTTTTTTTAAATATTAGAAAGGTGCAATTAGTAATTTTAAAAAATATTTACATATAACCTAAACTTTTGTTAATAAAAGCTATTTTGAATTAAAAAATTTACTTTGCTATACTACAAACCTATTCAAAATAAACTTTAAGTCCTAAAGTATTTATATAATTTATGAAATTTAAAATTTTTGATAAAGTCTTTCAACCTGGTGAAATGGCTACATTAGCTATGCCACTGCCTAGTCAATATTCTTGTGCTCCGATGTATCTTCCAATAAAAATTCTTAATGGAGTAAAAGAAGGCCCATGTATTTTAATATTTGGGATGGTTAATGGCGATGAGTTCAATAGTATAGAAATCATCAACTCACTATTAGAAGAAACAAATCCTAAGAAATTACACGGAACTATAGTTGCTATTCCAGTACTCAATATATTTGGTCTAGTTCATACTGTAAAACACTCAACTACTTTAGATCAGGCATTTCCTGGGGATGAATCTGGGTCTTACATGCATCGTTATGCTTATAGAGTTACTCAAGAGATTATTAAAAAAGTAAATTATTCCATTCAAATTAAAACAGGTGGATTGAATAATGAGATATTACCGCAGGTTTATTTTAATGCTGATGATGAAGAATCAATAACTATGGCTAGAGCATTCCAAGCTCCTGTAATTACAGCTGTGAATATGAATAAATTAAGCATCCGTAAAATTCATCAGGATCTACATATCCCTTTCATTTGTTATGAGGCTGGTGAAGCAAATAAGTTTAATGAAGAAGATATTAATGTAGGTATCGCAGGAATCCAAAATGTGATGCGTAAGCTCAAGCTCTTAAGTGACGAAGAATTTATTCAACAAGTTAAGCCTGTTGTCTCTGAAGATACCGAATGGACAGTTTCTGATAAGCCAGGAATTTTAAGAACAGAGATCGAATTAGGTACTAGAGTTAAAGAAGGTGAAAAAATAGGTAAACTTATAGACCCCTTTGGCAATGATCATAGCATCCATCTAAAATCACCAATCGATGGTATAGTCCTAGGTATTAACAACTACCCTATGATTAAAGAAGGCGATCAAGTTTTTAAAGTTTCATCATTTCAAGATGATGAAAAAGCAGAAGCTAAAATAGAAGACTGGGAAGAAATAGCAAAAGAAAATTTTAGTGATGAATAATAGATTATCTTTTTTAGCATTAGCAATATGGCTAACTTGTGCTGTATTTTTTATGTATGAGTTCTTACTTAGAACAATACTTGGAACATTCGAACATCAGATTATAACTGATTTAGATCTTAGCATACTTACATTTAGTATTTTAAGTTCAACAGCATATCAACTTACATACGGTATAATGCAAATACCTGTAGGCATAATAACTGATAAGCTTGGACTTAAAAAAGCCCTTACACTAGCTATACTAGTTTGTGCGCTTGGTGTTGGTCTATTTGGTTTATGTAACAGTTTTACAGCTGCTCTTATATATAGAGTAATGATAGGTTTTGGAGCATCATTTGGCTTTTTATGTTTGCTTATTGCTGTCTATGATTGGCTTCCTCATAAGCATATAGGTCTATTTATAGGTCTTTCCCAGTTTATTGGAGTCATGGGGCCTATGCTAGCTGCTGGACCCTTAGAGTCGCTATCACAAGCAGGTGGAGTAAACTGGCGTTATGTACTTATTGTACTTGCTTTTATAGGTGTCGCACTAGCATTACTAACAGTATTTATAGTTAAAAATAATGACCAATCATCAACAGGATCTGATAATAATAGATTTATTCTTTTAGAAAGCCCTACATCTATGCTTACAGAGATTAAAAATATTTTCTCTAACAAGCAAGTTTGGTTAATAGCAGTATTTTCTGCTACAACTTACCTAGCTATAGAGTATTTATCTGAAAATGCTACTACAAGCTTTCTAAAGCTTAATGGTTTTGATACCAAGTTTACCTCTTATCTAATTACTCTAGCTTGGCTTGGATATGGCATTGGCTGTCCAGGACTAGGAGCTATTTCAGATAAGATCAGAAGAAGAAAGCCTATTATGATCTTTGCAGTTTGTTTAGCATTTATATCACTTATAACAATAATATTTTTCCCTATTAATAAAACTGTATTATATTTAGCATTTATTTGCTTAGGTATAGGTGCTAGCGGACAAAGTATTGGCTTTGCTATAATAGCTGAACAATCAAGCTCTACTTGTAGAGCTGCAGCACTTGGAGTAAATAACTTTTTAATTATGTTTTCAGTTGGAGTAGGTTCACCAATTATTAGTGAAGTATTTGACATACTTTCTAACCATGGTAAAAACCCAACAATACATAGTTATCAATCAAGCTTAAGTTTACTATTAATCATTACAGTTTTAGGAATATTTATTAGTACATTATTCATCAAAGAAACATTCTGTAGATCTACTAAAGAAGTTATTTTCTTGGAAAAATAATTTATAGATTTTAATCAAACTTATCTAAGCTAATTGTTCTTGTTCTAAACTTATCTAAAACTAGTATAAAAATTATAATAGTACTAAATAGTAGTGGTACGATTAAATAAACAAAGGCTCTATCAAAGATTTTTATATCTACATTAGCTTGTAAAGGCCCTCCATTTAGGTACACGCTAATATAGCTAATTAGATATTGAAATATTGCCCCACATAAACCTATAACCATATTAACTATAGCTAAAGCTGTTGCCTTTATTTGCGTAGGAAAGATCTCTTCTACAACTGAAAATGCTAACAACATACTAGATACACAAAAGCCTATAATAAAAAACATAATATAGAGAAAATCAGCAGATATAAGTCTTGGAAAAATTATTATTGAAGAAAATGCTAATATAGTAATTATATTACAAATAAACATCCAAACTCTTTTTTCTCCAAAAATGCTAGCTATAAGTCCATGGGATGGTCCACCTACAGCTATACCTACAAATAACATCACACTAATCTGAGCAGATATATGATCAGACAAGTGATAAGCCTGTTGTAAAAATAGTACATCATAAAGCTCGGAGAATGAGTTAACTACAATACCAACCATCAAACCAGCATATATTGCCAACATCCAAAGCTTTTTATTAAGCAAAAGTTTAAAGCTCTCTGAAAAACTTAAATATTTAAATTTATTGATTGTTGAGTGATTAAAACTATCTGAATATTTTAAAAAAAGTATAATAACTACACTCCATAATATCCCAAAATATCCTATAGCTGCTAAAGCTAACTGCCATTTATATAACTCAACCAAATGTATTAATAAAACTTGTCCAAATATTCCCCCAAGAACGCCTATCGTATTTGTTAACCCTACTGCTACTGGAAAATATCTCTCAGGAAGTACATCTGATGCTACTTTTAATGAGCCTATAAAAGCTACTGCTGATCCTATAGCTATGAGAACCCTACCAACAAACATAGTATATAAACTAGGATTATATACAAACAAGAGAATTCCTAAACTCATTATCAAACAAGATATTGATAACATAAATCTTGGACCAAATTTATCAAGTAAAATCCCAGCAGGAACTTGAGATATAGCGTAAATTGGAAAGTATATACTCATTATATAAGCTATATCTTCAATGCCAACACCCATATCTGACGCGATAGGCTTTATCAAAACACTTGGTGCAGTATGTTGAAAATAATCTAATCCATAAAATATTGCAGCTATCGACCAAATACTCCACCCTACTACTAAACTAAATCTTGTAACTTTCATCCTTTATTCATTCTATAGTCTACCCCTACATAGAGCATATAAGAAATTAACCTTATTTAACAGTTATATACTTAAAAGATTAACCCCAAGAGCTTTTAAATTATCAAAAAGCTCTTGTTTAAGTTCATTATTTGCTAATTCTTCATTCTTAAAATTATGATGAAAACTAGGAATAGGCATTGTAAAACATAACTCACCATTAAATATAGCAGCTGATTTTTTAGCTATTTCTAGCACGTTTTCACCACCCATTTGTCCTGGGGATGTCGCTAATAGAACAAGCTTCCTTCCCTGAAAAATATTTGTTGATATACGTGAACACCAATCAAGTAGATTCTTATAAAATACATTATAGTTGCCATTATGCTCAGCATGAGAAATTAATATTAAATCAAACTCTGCGATCTTATCAAGAAACTTTTGAGCTTGAGGTGGAATACCGACCTCTGTTTCATAATCTATAGAATAAATAGGCATTTCATAATCTGTAATATTTATTAATTCTGACTCATTACCAATATTAGATAAAACAAATTTCACTAATCTATTATTTATTGAATCTTTACTATTAGATGCGGCAAAGCCAAGAACTTTCATACTTATCTCCTAAATCAATTTAAAAAATCACTTTTATGTTAATACTAACCTAGAAAAGCTCTTAAATCTAATTTACTTAGCTACAGATATATTAAAACTCGATAATACTTCTTTTTAGGATATAATGTGTTTATACAAGTTATGTGTAGTTTTGTAGCATGGTTTTATATAATGAAATACTTGTCAATATAGTTACAACTATAACCAATATTATAGTGATAGTTGTTATAGCAAGTCTTAGTTTTTATCTTTTGAAAAAACGCGCCAAATCCAACAGACAAGTTAAAAAATTAAAATCAAGAACCATATATATTAGTATTGTCATATTCTTTTTAGCCCTTATAAAAATATGGATTGGCGGGATTGGACACTTATTTACGATGCTAAGTTTAGTTGCCGCTGGTTTAATAATAATTAACAAAGAAACAGTCATGAACTTTGTTGGCTGGATTATTATTAATTGGCGCAGCTTATTTTCCGAAGGTGACTATATACAGATTCAAAGCTATCATGGCTATATTACTGAGATTAAACTTTTTTACTTTAGAATGTATGAAACTGTTGATCACGGTGATAAAAAAACTACAGGGAAACTACTCAAGCTTCCTAATGCCTTAGTAATTACAAGCCCAATATCTACTTTTACTAGTGATGACAGTATTATCCTGCATAAGATACCGTTTCTAGCCAATACTGACAAAAATGTACTTGAGATTGCTGAAAAAGCAAATAATATAATCAACGAAATTGTTACTGATAAATATCATTTTAATAAAGATTTCTCTAAAAGTACTGTAATTAACAAAAGCAAACTCAAGCACTGTGAAATCTATGATTTTAAACCAGATATTGAAATAAAGACACTTATAGATAAAGAAAATACTGTTAATATTCAGGCTAATTTTTACTGCTACATAAATGATAAAAAAGATATCGAACAACTTTACATTACAGAGCTTTTAAAGCAAATAAAACCTAGCATCTCTTCTTCTTTATAAAATTTCTCGTGTAGAAGTTAATACTACTAATCCACAATGGACTAAACAATAATGACAAGGATATTAAGGTAATACTATACTGATATATGCTAAGATCTAATATGCCTGATACATAACCCATAGATATTAACACAAAACTAAACTCTCCTATTTGTGATAACATCGCACCACCTATCAAAGCTTCATCTAACCTTTGTTTTAGTGCCTTGAAAATCAAAGTATTTATAAGTGTATTAAGTATAAAAATTAACAATAAGAACAAGATAAACATTAAAGCATGATCCCAAAATAACTTAAGATCTATTAACATTCCAATAGAGATAAAAAATAATGCCATAAATATAGTCTTAACTGTCGACAGACTATGCCCAACCCACTCAGTTTCCTCTACTGTTGCTACTATCATTCCCCCAACGAAAGCTCCTAATGCAGAAGATAATTCCAATGATTCTGTTAAAGCTGCCATACCAAAACAGATAACTAATGCTGCAAAAACTCTCATCTCTTCATCTCGTCCCAAAACTGAAATAAAAGGAATCTTAATATTTTTTTTCACAGCCATAATAGCAGCAATAGTTAAAACAAAAATACCACCTAAAATCTGAATAATTATTTGCGTGATATCTGGAGTTTTACCTCCAACTATTCCAATAATAATTAACATAGGAACTACAGCAAGATCTTGTATTAGTAAAACACCTAATACATTCTGACCTAGTCGTGTTTTCATACTACCATTATCATGCAAAAGCTTTAGAACAACCGCTGTACTACTTAGACTAACTACGGCGCCAAAAAGCAATATTTTGGTTATACTCCAATTGAATGCTAACCCAACAACTGAAACTACTAAGCTCGTTATAATAATCTGTAGTATAGTCCCAACAGTAGGAACTTTCCAATTCTCTGCAAACTTACGTGGAGAAACCTCCATGCCTGCAAAGAATAATAATAAAATAACTCCTATCTCACCAAGCCTAGAAAGACTTTCTTGATCCTGAATCAATTTTAATCCATAAGGACCCAACAATATACCTGTTAAAAGATAAGCTACAACATAAGGTTGCTTAAATTTCTTAATAACTATAGTAACAACTAAAATACCTAACATTACAAATACGAATATTGGTATCAAAGGCTCATTATGCATTTTTACTATTTATAATAAACTTCTTAGTATAAATAATACGCTATATAAGAATCAATTTATACCAACATTGGTTCAAAACATTATTTTAAATAGATAATTTAATCCAGATGGTATGAATTTTATAAATATGCTATATAACCTCAGTTCGGAATTAAAAGCATTGTAAATTAAGGGTTTAGTAGTGTTTTTAGGTTAAAATAAGCGAAAAA
>NZ_JBGCTX010000048.1:0-18384 GCF_041102755.1 Francisella sp. 19X1-34 | reverse complement strand
ACATTCTGTAAATCCCTTATTGTTATATTTAAAATATATAACCTAATTAAAATTTACACAATTATCTGTAAAGACCCCACAATATTTATGATAATTTTTCTATGAGCCTTTCATATCTGTTTATCATAGATATATTTCCTGATGTGCCACCACAATGAATATATATAATTGGCTTAGCTAATTTATCGTAATTTTCTAAAAGTGCTCTCCAAGCTATTGGATCGTAGAGTAGATCAAATTCTATACTAGTTTGTTGTATAAGCTCTTTGTAAATTTTGTAGTTCTTTATATCTAGTTGCCCAAAGTTTGTCTGAAATTGAGGTTCTAGAATTTGGGGATGTTTTAAATCTTTATCAATATATTTAAATTGTTGTTTTAAATATATTGAATCGCCAACACAGGGTATAGTAAAAACTTTTTGTCTTAAATATTTCTCTAGATATAAAGCAGTTGTTCCAGTTCCTGAAGCAACGACGATGCTATACTTTTTGAGTTTATTTCTTTTACAGTAGTTTTTAATTTCTAATGCACAACTAGCTATACCTTCTTCAGCAGAAGGATTTCTACCTCCTTGATCAAAGAAATAAATATTTTTGGTATTTTCATAATTAGTTTTTATACTTTCTAGTTCTAAAAATTCATTACTTTCAAAAAGTTGCATACCATTTTCTAATGCAAGTTTTAGGTTGCCATTCTTATTTTGTTTAAGAAACTTTGGTAAAGGTTTTATCCAGTAATGAAAATTCCAGTCTTTAATTTTAGCAAGTTGAGATAATGCCAACATGAAATTAGACTGATTACCACCAAAAGAAATAATAGTTTTAATTTGTGCGTAGTTGTCAGGATTATTTAAAATATAAGCAAGCTTTCTGGCTTTATTACCTGAAAATATAGGATGGCTTAAATCATCTCGCATTACTATGAAATCTTTATTTTCAAAAGAAATCTCTTGAAATAGAGATGATGACATTTTAATTATTATTCTTCTAAAAGTTCAAATTCGTCTTTGCCAACACCACAGTCAGGACATTCCCAGTCTTCAGGAACATCTTCCCATTTTGTACCTGGTTCAATACCATCTTCTGGCCAGCCTTCAGCTTCATCATAAATCAATCCACAAACTATACAGATATATTTTCTATATTCCATAATTTTACAACGAGTTAAATATAAAAGTTGAGCTATTTTATCATTATAGAAGGTCGATATCTAGCCTACTATGTAGAGTATTTTTAAATACTATATTTTTGAATCATCAACACCAATTTTACGTGACTTATTAGAGAAATAGACAATCTTCTGATCAATAAAAGTATCAGCAATTTCTCTGGGGATATCTTTATCTAAGTGTCTTCTTATAAGACGATAAAAAGCATCTTTATTTGTCTCATTAAAATGCTTTTTGAAAGATCTATCGATTACACTATCATAGCAAGATAGGAATTTTTTAATACGTACTTTAGGATCTGTGTTACTTGTACCAGTATCACATTGTGTTGGCGCTGTAGTAGCTATATTGAATCCTTTACGCGTATAGTAAGATGCTATACCTTTATATATCCGATCATTACTGTATATTGTAATGCTAAGATAAGTGCGAAAATCTCGATATCTTTCGACATATTCACCAACTTTGGCACAGATATAACCATCCATATTGTCTTTATTACCTTCACCATAGATTATTGGGACAAGCTCAAAATTTTTATAAATTTCAGTTTTTTTGAAATTTGACTCTAACTCTTGACTGTTGGTAAAGACTATAACTCTATCAAAATTATTTTCAGAGATACGCGAAAAGTTATTATAGTTTTCTGAATCAACTATTGCTAATTTAAGATATTCCATAATTTTACCATTTATGTATCTTTAATCTAATTTTACCCTAAAAGCTATTTAAATTGTGATATTTTGTTAAAATGATACCAAAACAGTAAAGTATTTGATTAGTATGCCTAATTTTAAATATACATACTCTCAGTTATCACAAGAGTTTTTTTCAGAGCAATCTGTATATAAGTATCCAAATGCAAAATTGTTACTTTTAAATAGTGATTTAGCTAATGACTTAGGCTTGGATTTTTCTAAGTATACACAGAAAGAGTTATTAAGCCTATTATTAGGATATAACAGTGAAAAGTCTATCTCACAAGCATATGCAGGACATCAGTTTGGTAATTTCACAATGCTTGGTGATGGTAGAGCTATATTAATAGGAGAATATCAAAAAACAGGTGGAGAATTATTAGATTTTCACCTTAAAGGAGCTGGTTTAACTAAGTTCTCAAGAGGAGGTGATGGTAAGGCTGCTTTGGGACCTATGCTTAGAGAATATATAATTAGTGAGGCGATGCATAACTTAGGTATACCAACCAGTCGTATTTTAGCTGTAATAACTACAGGTGAAAATATTCAAAGAAACAATCTTGAACAAGGTGCGATTGCTGTACGAGTTGCAAGCAGTCACATTAGAGTTGGTACTTTCCAATACGCTGCAATGCTTGGAGAGAGATACTCACAAGAGTTACTTGATTATACTATTGATAGACACAAAATTCCTTGTAATGCTAATAAGGCTTTGAGCTTACTTGACTATGTTATAGATAAGCAAATTAGTTTGATCACAGAGTGGGAGAGAGTAGGTTTTATTCATGGTGTTATGAATACAGATAATATGACTGTCTCAGGAGAGACTATTGATTATGGACCATGTGCTTTTATGGATATTTATGATCCTGAAACTGTATTTAGCTCTATTGATAGACGTGGTCGTTATGCATTTGCAAATCAAGCATCTATAGCTGGATGGAATATTGCAAGACTTGCAGAGAGTTTATTGAAACTTATTAGCTCAAATGAGGAGGAGGCTATTGAATTAGCTCAACAAAAGTTACAAGGCTATTCAGAAATATATAAAACTAAATGGAAGAAAATGTTTCTTAATAAATTAGGCTTAGATAATCACTCTGATAGTTATGATGAAATCATTTCAAACTTACTAGTAGATATGTTTAAAAATAAGCTTGATTATACAAATACATTTTATGATTTAGCATATGGTAATATTGAGAGTTTAAAAGTAAAAGGGTTAGGGTATTGGTTAGAGTCATTAAAAAACTTAGATTTAGATTATTCAATAATGCAAAAAACTAATCCAATTATAATTCCAAGGAATCATCAAGTCGAAAAAGCTATAAAGTTAGCTGAAGAAGGAAATTTGGGCAATACTTATAGTTTATTAGAAGCTACAAAAAAGCCTTACGAGTTTAGTGAAATAAAAAATAAATATATGGCTGAGCCAACAGATAAAGAAAAAGTACAGTTTACTTTTTGTGGGACCTAATTATTTTTAGTAGCTTTTGTAGTTCTATCAACAATAATCGCAGTAGTCATAGTTCCATGAATGTTTAGAGGCGTTCTAAAACTATCTATAATAGCATCTATGCCAATTATTAGAGCAATCATCTGCCAAGGCAAGCCAAAGTAAGAAAATACTACGCCAGCTGCAACAAAAGCAGTCCCAGGGATTCCTGAAACTCCTAATGAAGCAAGCATACAAATGACAGATATTAATAAGACAGTTGAGAGCGTTATATCCATACCTGTAGCATTCATTGCCATAATTGCCAATACTGCAGGAAATACACCTGCACAACCATTCATACCTAAGGTAGTTCCCATTGTAGGAGCAAATGTTGCGATACTACTAGAAGTACCATATTTATTTAGTCCATCAATCGATAATGGTAATGTGCCCATGCTTGATCTAGAAGTAGCAGCAACAACCATTGCTTTCCAAATACTTTTATAAAATCTAACGATATTTGTTCTAAATATAACTAGTAGAACAATATGCATTACTAAAACTATTGCTAAAGCTATATAACAAGTTAGAATGAAGTAAAGTACTGTAGAAATACTATTTTTATCAAGTTCAACACTCATCTGAATCATTAGGCCTAAGACACCATAAGGTGTGATAGCTATAATCATTCTTGCTAACTTTTTGATTACAAAAAATGCTGAATCTATCAGATTAATAAAAGGAGCCGCTAGTTTACTATCTTCACGATGGGCAATTAACATAGAAAAACCAAGTAATATAGCAAATATAACAACAGCCATAACATTATTATTGTTCATCTGCTTAAAGATATTATTTGGTAAAAATCCTAAAATAGTTTGAGAGATTGTCGATGTTTGCATATCTTTACCAACTTTACCTGTAATAGCTGCAACATCTATACCCTGACCTAGATGCATTGTAATTGCTACTACAGCACCAATTGCTGCGCTTATTCCTGTTAGAACTAGAAGTATAGCAATTGTTTTGTAGGCAAACTTTATTACATATGAGCCTTCGTAGTTCTTAAGATTAACTATCGAATGAATGATAGATGTTAGAACTATTGGTATAATCAGCATTTTAAGTAAAGAAATATATCCGTCACCTAAAATGTCACTAAGTTGGATAAATGTTTTACTATGTTGATTAACAACATTATAAGCAATACCAATTACAATACCTGCTATTAGAGCTAGTATTGTACGAAAATTAAAACCAAAACCCTTAACTTGTAGGAAAATTAGAACAAGTAGAGAAAATATAAGTATAAAAGCCATATGAACCTCTAAACTGAGACTTAATAAGCTCAAGATTTTAGCATACTCTACTAATTTAGTATATTACAAATACAAGAGTTTTATATTTAACTTGCTTAAAATTAAAATGTATTTTTTTTAAAATGAATATTATAATGAAAATATTAAAATTTTTAGATGTAAGATAGTATGTCACAAACACTTATGTATCAAGAAACTAGTAGCAGTTTCGAAAAAGTAGCAAATCAACTTAAGTTAAATAAAACTATAGTTGAAGATATTGCTAATAAATTAAAAGAAAAAGGAATTAAAAGAGTAATTACTGTAGCTAGAGGTAGTTCTGATTGTGTTGCTAATTTTGCAAAATACTTATTTGAAACTCAATTAGGTTTTAGTGTTTCATCTTTACCACCATCAGTAACAACTATCTACGGTAAAAATATTGGCGATGAGAAGACATTAGCTATCGGTATTTCTCAGTCTGGTGGCTCTCCAGATCTAAGGTTAGCCTTAGAAGGATGTAAAAAGGCTGGCTGTATAACTTTAGCAATAGTAAATAAAGAAGAGTCTCCTTTAGCAGAAAGTGCAGATTTAGTTTTACCAGTTAGAGCAGATGCTGAGAATGCTGTAGCAGCGACAAAGAGTGTTATAACATCATTAGTAGCTTTAGTAAGTATTGTTGCAGAGTATAATCAAGATTCATCTTTACTGGTAAGTTTACAAAAGTTACCTGAAGCTCTAAAAGAGAGCTTAAAATCAGATTGGTCTGATGCTGTGCAGGAATTAAAAGTTAGTAAAAACATGTTTGTTATTGGTCGAGGTTTTGGTTTCCCTATTGCTCAAGAAATGGCTTTAAAGCTTAAAGAAACATGTGGTATACATGCTGAAGCATTTAGTTCTGCGGAGGTTTTACATGGACCTTTTGCTTTAATGACTCGTACATTTACTACTTTTACAATTTTACAAAGTGATGAAAGTGCTAAGGGCACTCATGAGATTGTGAAAAAAATGACGGATTTGGATGTCAAAACAATTTGTGCTACTACAGACCCACAATCAGCAGCAAAACTACATTTACACGTAAATGTAGAAATTCATCCAATACTTCAGACGGTTATTTTATTACAAGAGTTTTACCTTATGGTTAATGAATTAGCGGTATCTTTAGGTCTTAATCCTGATAACCCTGTGAATCTGAAAAAAGTTACCGAAACAGTTTAGTAATATCCCATATAAAATTATTTAATTATTTTAAATTTAGAAAATATTTTACAACACTAGTGGAGACTTGTATGAAAGAAGGCAGTAAGTTCAAAATTTTTATGGTTATATTTTTCTCAGCAATGGGAGGTATGCTATATGGTTATGATATTGGTGTTATAAATAGTGCATTTTTATTTATTAAAGATGATATACCAATGACTACCTTTGAGACTTCTTTATTAGGAGGATCTGTCCTATTTGGAGGTGCATTTGCCATTTTAGTGGCTGGAGTGATGGCTGATATTATTGGTAGGAAGAAGACATTAATAATATCAGGGCTTATTTTTATAATTTCGGTGATAATTATATATTTAGCTCAAAGTTACTCAGTTTTACTTTTAGCTCGTCTAATACAAGGGATATCTGTTGGATTTATAACTATTACAGTTCCATTATATCTAACAGAGGTTGTTCCTGGTGGAATACGCGGTGTTGCTGTGACACTTTTTCAATTATTTCTAACTGCTGGTATCTTGATATCAAACTATATAGGTTTGTTATTTTCATCAACTCATGATTGGCGTGGAATGTTTTTAACAGCTTTATTCCCTGCGATTATATTTTTTGCAGGAAGCTTTTTCCTAACTAAATCACCTAGATGGTTACTAATGATGGAAAAAGAGCAAGAAGCTAAAGATTTACTAACACAGTCAGTTGGTTCTGAAGAAGCTAATCAACAAATAGCTGAAATTAAAGCTGTAATGTTGAAATCTAAAGAAGAAGGTAGTATTTGGCAAAAATTATCTCATAAGCATTATTTGGTTCCTGTGCTATTAGTTTTTTCAATAGCAGTACTGCAACAGATGACAGGTATAAATAGTATATTGCAGTTCTCATCAACTATGCTTAAAGAGTCTGGCCTTGGCTCTGATTATGCTGCTATACTTGGTGGCGTAACTATTACTGCGATAAACTTTTTAGCAACACTTATAGCTGTATTTATAGCAGATAAGCTAGAAAGAAAGTTTATGGCATCTTTTGGTACTTTTATGGTCGCAGCCTCTTTAATCGTAACAGGACTTTTAGCTTTGTTTTTACCAATTGGAGAGTTAAAAGGTATCGTATTGTTAATAGGTTTCCTATGCTTTATATTCTTTTATGCAATCGGTCCAGGGGCTTATATTTGGGTGGTTATGTCAGAGTTATTACCTAATGGTATCCGTAGTAAAGCTTTAGGTATGGCATTATTTTTAAATAGTATGGCTTCAGCAATATTAGCATCTGTATTTTTACCTATATCTAATACATTTGGAAGTAGTAGCATGTTATTTGTATGTGGTATATGTTCTTTAGTGTATAGTTTTATTGTATTAAAGTTTGTGCCAAAAACTACAGGGCGTTCATTAGAAGATATTGAAAAAGAATTTATGAAATAATTATTTAATTTATTTTTCATTATGTTAGAATGTTTGTATGTATTTTGGTAAATCCTTATCAAAACGTAAGCGTTAACGTTATCCAACGCATAGTTTATTAATTTAAAGGTAGTCCTTTTAAGGATTGCTGTAACTATGCATAAAAGGATAATTTCAATGATTCAAAGAAAAAATATAATTTCACTTATAATAGCAACAGCTTTTTTTATGGAAATGCTTGATAGCACTATTGTTGTCACAGCTGTACCTAAAATGGCTGATTATTTTGGCATAAATTTTAGCTATATAAATTTAGCTATTACTGCTTATGCTACTTCAATAGCTGTTTTTTTATTAATAGCTCCATGGATTAGTAATAGAATTGGAGATAAAAATACATATGTTTTATCAATAGCTATTTTTAGCTTAGGCTCTTTATTATGTGGTTTAAGTAAAAATATACTAATGCTAGTAATTGCTGAGATTATTCAAGGTGCTGGAGCTGCACTTATGGTGCCAGTTGGAAGAACCATAATATTTAAGCAAACTCCTAAAGACCAATATCTTAAAGCAATTGCATGGATGGTATGGCCAGCATTAATTGCACCAGTCGTTGGTCCAGTTCTAGGTGCATATATAGTAAAATATGCAAGCTGGAGATATATGTTTTTTATAAATATTCCAATAGGTATTGTGCTATCTGTTTTGTCTATTTTTTTACTAAATAATACAAAAACCTCAGATAAAGAAAAAAAAGCGTTTGATTTTAAGGGCTTTATAATACTTGCAATATTAATTATATCTGTGATTTTCTTGCTTGAGTCATGCTTAAAAGATTCAATATTTATAAGCCATAGACCTATACTTATAGCTAGTTTGATTATTACAATATTATTGAGTGTTGTATATTATAAAAAGTCTAAAAATCATATAATAAATATTTCTGCTTTTAAAATACATAGTTTTAGAGGCTCTATTATAAACTCTACATTTTTTAGGATAACAACAGGAGCTATGCCTTTTGTTATACCATTATATTTTCAACAAGCTTTAGGTTTTTCAGCCATAAAAGCAGGAAGTCTATTATTAATAATGTTTGTCGGGAATTTAGGAGCCAAAGTATTTGTGAATCATTTGATTAAAAAGTTTGGTAATGAGTTAGTCATATCTATAGGGAGTATCGTGCAAATGATAAGTGTTGCTATGATATTAACAATAACACAGACATCACCTTTATTTTATATTAGTATTATTTTACTTATAAACGGGGTTATAAGGTCAGTTTTATTTACATCTTATATGTCTAGAGTATTTATTGATGTACCAAAAAGTAGTCTTAATGATGCAAATGCTATTAATAACATATTATTCCAACTAACCTTTGGGATGGCTGTTTCACTAGCTGCGATATTATTAAACTGGTTTTTTAATATTTTTAGTGTAAATGTAGCATTTGATATCACAATTATTATATTTGCTGTTATTGCTTTAATTCCTACATTATTGAATTTCTTTTTGAAAGAGAATATAGCTAAGCAGGATTATCAATATCAATAAACTTTGTATCTAATTTAAACTTTGTTTCTAATAGCTTAGCAATAGCTTTAGCACCTTCTTTTTCAGTGGCATGATGTCCTGCAGCTATATAATTTATACCTAATTCCCGAGCTATGTGAGTCGTTCTTTCTGAGATCTCACCAGATATAAAAGTATCGGCTCCAGCATCATAAGCATATTCTATAAAGTCTTGAGCTCCGCCAGTACAGATGGCAACTTTTTTATTTTGATTTTTTGCTTTTATAACAGTAGGTAGTCGATTTAGCTTTTCCTGGATAAGTTTACTAAAACTATTTAAGTCTAAATTACAATTTGCTATAACTGAAATATCAGGTTTAGAACCTGTATCAAAAAATTCTATATTGTTTAGATTTAGTTTTTTTGCCAAAAGGATGTTATTGCCAATATTTTTATGCCCATCTAGTGGTAAATGGTAGCCAAAAAGATGTATGCCATTTTTTATAAGTTTAGCAATACGTTGATATTTCATACCAACAATGGGGTAGCTTTCACCTTTCCAAAAATAACCGTGATGAACAACAATAGCATCTGCATTTTCTTGTATAGCAGAGTCAATAAGATCTTGGCATGCTGTAACACCCGTTATAACTTTTTTAATATCTCTATCACCTTGTATTTGCAAGCCATTAGGTGCATAGTCCTTGTAGTCATTTACTTCAAAATAATCATTTAAGAAATTTTCTAAATCTTTAAAGTACATAGGTCTGAAAAATCAACTTTATAATGGTATAATCTTACATTGTATATTTTCGTATGATTATTTGAAGTATAAATATATTTTTTTGGAATCTTTTATATGAATAAAACAAATGTTGTAAAAGTAGGTAGTGTTTTAATTGGTGGTGATAACCCAGTCGTAGTTCAGTCAATGACTGATACATATACCGCAGATATTGAAAAAACAGTTAAGCAAATTTTAGCTTTGCATAAAGCAGGAAGTGAAATAGTTCGAATTACAGTTAATGATGAGCCAGCTGCTGCAGCGGTACCTGAAATTGTTAAAGAGTTAGCAAAGCATGATTGCCATGTACCAATAGTTGGTGATTTTCATTATAACGGTCATACGCTTTTAAGTAAGTATCCAGAGTGTGCAAAAGCTTTAGCAAAGTATCGTATAAACCCTGGTAATGTTGGTTTCGGTAAGAAAAAAGATACACAATTTGCTGAGATAGTTAAAATAGCGATAGAAAATGATAAACCTGTACGTATAGGTGTAAACTGGGGTAGTTTAGATCAGGCTCTTTTAGCAAGATTGATTGATGAAAATAATGCTCAAGAACATCCGTTAAGTTTGCAGCAGATTATGCATAAAGCTTTGATAACATCAGCATTAGAAAGTGCTAAGTATGCTGAGGAACTTGGTTTAGCTAAAGATAAAATTATAATCTCTTGTAAAGTTAGTGAAGTTCAAGATTTGGTAGCAGTGTATCAAAAATTATCAAAAGAATGTAATTATGCATTACATTTAGGTCTGACAGAAGCTGGTATGGGTACTAAAGGTATCGTAGCAAGTGCTGTGAGCTTAGGTATACTATTACAGCAAGGAATAGGTAATACTATACGTGTATCTTTAACGCCTGCTCCAAATGCTCCTCGTACTGAGGAAGTTAGAGTGTGTCGTGAAATACTACAAAATTTAGGCATGAGAACATTTACACCAAGTGTGACATCATGTCCTGGTTGTGGTAGAACAACCAGCTCATTCTTTAGAGAGTTAACTAGCCAAGTAAAAGATCATTTAGATGAGAAAATGCATCAATGGAAAGAGCAGTACAAAGGTGTAGAAGGTATGAAGGTAGCTGTAATGGGTTGTGTTGTAAATGGACCTGGCGAATCGAAAAATGCTAATATCGGAATAAGTTTGCCAGGAAGTGGTGAATCTCCTGTTGCACCAGTATTTATTGATGGTAAAAAAGCTCACACTTTACGTGGAGATAATATCTCTGGAGAATTTATCGAGATTGTTGAGAATTATGTCAAAAATCGTTATGGTTGCAAATAATCTAAAGTAAGGTATTTTAAAAATGTCAGTAGTTTTTGTTAATACACCTTTTACTAGACTTAAGTTAGGATATACCAATAATACACAAGGTTTTAGTAAAGAAAAATATGCTAAATTAAACCTCTCAGATAACGTTGGTGACAAACATCTAGTTGTAGAAAAAAACCGTAACTTATTTAAGTCTTATGTAAATGCTGATGTTAAGTGGTTAAGACAAAATCATAGTAGTATTGTTAAAAATTTTGACGAATATGATGGTGAGTTTTGTGATGCTATATTTACAAGTAGACCAAAACAGGCATGTGTTGTTTTAACTGCAGACTGTCTGCCAATAATTTTATTTGATAAACGTATGACAAAAGTTGCTGCAATACATGCAGGTTGGAAGGGTTTATCAAAAGGGATATTAGAAGAAACATTAAAAGAATTTGTAGGTCTTGATATAGTTGCATGGCTTGGTCCTTGTATTAGTGAGCCTTTTTATGAGGTTGGCCAAGATGTTCATGATAAGTTTGTACAGCAACATGAGAACTTTGGTCAAGCTTTTAGGCAAAAGAGTGAAAATAAATATTTATTTGATATGAAGTTTATTGCCAAACAAATATTAAATGATAATCATTGTTTTGATATTGTTGATTCTGGTTTGTGCACATATAGTAATAAAAGATTCTACTCATATCGTAAAGAAGGTGTAACAGGTAGACAAGCTACATTTGTATGGTTTGAGTAAATTTGAAATTGGATAATAAGGGGATTTAGATGTCTGAAAAATTACAAGTTTTAAAAGAAATAATGAAACAAAAGGGCTATGATTTTTATCTAGTGCCTTCTACAGATGACCATAATAATGAGTATTTGCCAAAATGTTGGCAGTATCGTGCTTGGATTAGCGAATTTGATGGCTCAGCAGGTGACGTTTTAATAACTATGGATAAATCATTTTTATCTACTGATGGTAGATATTTTTCTCAAGCAGAGGCCCAATTAGATGATAAATATTTTTCTTTATTAAAACAGAGTGGCTATGAATCAAAAATTGAAGAATGGTTAAAGGATAACTTCAGTGGTAAGACATTAGCTGTTGACCCTAAAAAGATAGGTATTACAGGTGCTGAAAAACTACTTTCTATAGCAGAAGAAAACGGTGGGAAAGTTATTTTTGATAGTGAAAACCTAGTAGCAAAAGCGCAACAAAAGCTAAATCAAGAGACACCAATACCTGCAGAAAAAGTTTTTGTTCATGAAATCCAGTATGCTGGACAATCTGTTGATTCAAAATTAAAAAATATTAGAAGTTATCTAAAATCAATAAATGCAGAATGCTTGATTGAAACAAGTTTAGATTCAATTATGTGGGCATTAAACATTAGAGGCAGAGATGTAAAAAATACACCTCTGGCTATTTGCTATATGGCTGTAACTATTGAAAGTACTTTCTTGTATATAAATAATGATAAGGTCACACAAGAGGTGAGAGATCATCTTGAGCAGAATAATGTTGTAATTATGAATTATGAAGACTTCTTTAATGATTTGAAGAAGTTTGCTGCAAAATTTGTAATTGATAGTAGAGCTGCTAGCTATGCTGTTAAGCTAGCTGTAAAAGAAAATGAACATAGTAAGCTAATACAAGGTAGTAATCCTATCGTTATAAGCAAAGCATTAAAAAATTCTGTAGAAATAAATGGTGCTAAAGATGCTCATAAAAAAGATGCTGTGGCATTTATTAAATGGTGGCATTGGATGGAAAATAATTTCCAAGGCACTACTGAGTTAGATGCTATAGCTAAATTAGTAGAATATCGTGCAGAGCAGAAGAATTATTTAGAAGATAGTTTTGATTATATTGCTGGATATGCTGAACATGGAGCATTACCTCACTATAGTGCTACAGAAGGATCAAATAAAGAAATTAAAGATGATGCACCATTTTTATGTGATTCTGGAGGACAGTATAAAGAAGGTACCACTGACGTTACTAGGGTGTTACATTTTGGTAGACCATCAAAAGAGCATAGAAGGTATTATACATTAGTATTAAAAGGGCATTTAGGTCTTGGTAGAGCTGTTTTCCCTAAAGGAACAACAGGGTCTCACCTTGATGTGTTAGCTCGTGAACATCTGTGGCATTTTTGTTCAGACTATAGTCATGGGACAGGTCATGGTGTTGGTAGCTTTTTAGGTGTACATGAAGGACCTCAAAGAATAAACTCATCATCAAAAGTAGAACTTATGCCAGGTATGATTCTAAGTAATGAGCCTGGAGCATATTTTCCTGGTGAATTCGGTATTAGAATTGAGAATTTATGCTATGTAAAACAACGTAATCAAGAATCTCCTACTGGACATGGTCAATTTTATTGTTTTGAGGATCTAACTTTGATTCCTTATGAGTTTAAAATGATCGAAACATGGATGTTGACTTATACTGAGAAGAAAACTATTAATAACTACTATAGTAGAATTAGAAAAGAAGTCTTACCATTAATTGATGATCAAGAAGTTAGAGATTTCTTATTATTTAAAACTAGACATATTAAATAATATTAAACTCAAATATACTATGATTTGATCACGGTATAATACAAGTATTAGAAATGACAAAGAAAACAGCAGATAAAAAAGATAGTTCTAAAGGTAGTAAAAATTCTACTTTTAGGATTATAAAAATACTTATTTTTTTAGGCCTAGCTATTGCAGGAGGCTTCTCGGGAACTTTTTTTGATAAATATGACCTAAAGCAGAAGTTTATTAGTTTTAGGCACAGCATATATAACTATTTTTCGAGTAAGCCGGTAAAAAGTAACTATACTGCCAAAGATAATCAAAATATTGTAGCTAAGTTTTTCTCTCAAAGTGATGATGCTAAAAAGCAGCAAGCAAATCAATTTAATGACTTAAAGCAATATTCACCTCAAAGAACCTTACCGGCAGTGACTAATTACTGTCATGATTTCTTAATTTATGGTAATCCTAGTTTTGATGTGGCAAGTGGTTTAGGTCAAGTAAATCTTTATCTATGTAGAGATGGTTATGTTGTTGGTTATAATTATAAGACTAAAGAAGCAAGCTGGGTTGCATTTAAACTAACAAAAGCAAAAGTGGCGAATAAACTTAAGAGAAATGATAAGTTTAAAGAAGATGATGATGTACCTTTTGTTTATAGAGCGACTTTAGATGATTATTCGCATTCTGGTTATGATCGAGGTCATTTAGCATCTTATGCATCTATGGATTTTAGTAAAAAATCTGCGGAGGAATCTTTCTTGCTATCAAACATGTCGCCACAGAAAGCGGGGCTTAATAGACAAGGTTGGGAAAGACTTGAGACAGATGAACGTATTTGGGCAAATATGTATGATAGTATATATGTCTATACAGGTCCTATTTATAAAAAACAGAAAATTCATAAAACTATAGGTGATAATAAAGTAGCTGTGCCTGATTATTTCTTTAAGATAATTTATGTGCCATCAAAAAATAAAGCTATAGCTTTTGTGATGCCAAATGCAAGAGTTAATAAAACAAAAATTGCTAACTATAGATCTTCTATAAAAGACATTGAGCAACGTACAGGATTACATTTCTTAAATAATATTCCAGATAGAAGTATGGTTGTTGATAATGTTTCATCAATGTGGCGAACTTCTTATTTTTGATTATAATTTTATGCTTTAAATCTTTACAGTATTTGTAATCTCATAATTTTGATTGTAAATTTTTGCTTTATTAATAAATTTTAAAACAATAAGTGTCGTTTTTATAAAAGTTATAAAAATGGCTAAAGTATTTGAAATTCTTAAGTCATATAAATTTAACTATAGATTACAAATTAAAATATACTAGCTATAGAATAGGAGTAATTATAAATGAATGATAGACCATGGGAGAATAAAAATATAAAGTCTGCCAATCATGCAGCTGAAATTATTAATATAAACTTCCCTGATATTGAAATTAAAAATATTAAATTACTCGGACAAGGTTGGGATAATACTACGTGGATTGTTAATAAAAACTTATGTTTTAGATTTCCAAAACATAAGAGAGCCGAAAGACTATTATCAAATGAAATAAATATATTATCAAACTGTATTCGATCAGAATGTATTAATACTCCTTATCCAAAATATATATGTTCATCTCCAAAGTCATTTGAATATATTTTTTATGCCCATGATTATATATCTGGTTTAACTGGAGATATTGCTAAACTAAATCGTAGTAATAGAATATTTATAGCTAAGAAGTTAGCAATTTTTTTAAAAGAATTACATAGTACTCCTATAGAAAAGTGTATTTCTTTTGGAATAAAAAGAGATCAAATGAATAGACTAGGTTTTAGATATAGATACGAAGAATTTAAAAAGCGCATAGATTTTTTAATAAACAAGAATTTGTTAAATGGGTATCCTAAAATTGAAAGCTTCTATAAAGAAAATATGGATATTACTATTCCTGAGGACATTAGATTATGTCATGGCGACTTATATTCTAAACACTTAATAATTCATAATAATGATTTGTCTGGAATTATTGATTGGGGGGATTCTGAACTTATTCATCCAGCAATAGATCTTGCTATTGTATATCAATACTTACCTAAAGAAACACATTCAATATTTTGGAATATTTATGGAGAAGTTGAAAATAATATTCATACTATAGCTATACTCAGAGCTATATATAGCAGTGTTACTATTTGTTGGTATGCTCATCAAGTTGGTGATATATCACTTTTAAATGAAGGAATTATAAGCTTAGACATGATAAGTGAGTTAATATAATAAATAGCATTAAATTTCTTAAATAATATCCACAAATGTAACGAGCTTCTTATTTTCAGTTTTTAGCTAAGATACTACCACTAACTACTTTAGCTGCTTGCTGAATAATTTTCTCATTACTTGCTGCTTTTTTATTTGTAGGGTCTGTATACATTATGCCTAAAGCAAAAGGTTCTGAATCTTTTTGCCATATAATAGCAATATCATTAGTTGCGCCATATTGCCCACAAGTTCCAGTTTTATCACCTATTATCCAGTTTTTAGGCATACCTACAGCTATTCTATTTTTACCAGTAGTATTATTTTGTAAGTATTTAATAAATATGTCCTTATGCTTTTTATCTAAAATATTTCCAAAAGCTAATTTATATAAATCTGTTGTAATGGCTTTAGGAGTAGTTTTATTTATATTACTATTTGGTGAAGTATAATTTACCTTGGGTTCAGAGTTTTTTATTAAAGTCTCGTTATCACCTATTTCTTTGACAAACTTATCAACTTCCTTAATTCCTCCTAGCTGTTTTATAAGAATATCAGCTGCAGGGTTATCACTTAATATAGCAGCAAAACAAAGTTGTGAAATACTCAAACTTTTTCCAATATTCTTCCCTGTAACAGGAGCATAGCCTAGTCCTTCAACATCTTGTTTTGATATTAATATTTTCTTATCTAAAAAACCTTTATGATACATATTATGTTCTAAAATAGCACCAACCAGTAAGAATTTGAAAACACTGCAAATAGGAAAATGGTAATTTTCATTATAGTTGAAAGAAGTTTTATTTGGAGTATTTAGGCTATAAATACCAAGTTTTCCATTATATTGTTTTTCTAAATTTTTAAAAGAATCATTTGTTTGTGTATTTGCTAAGAGCATAGCTGGTAATAAAGATATGATTGTAACAAGTGATTTCATAGTTTTAATTCTAAAGTGAAAAAAACAGTAATTAGAGTTTATATTTGCTGATAATAGTTCTCAATAATGATTTGGCATTTTTCTCTCATAAATTTATTTAAATTATTTAAGACTGTTATGAAAAGTTAATTTACTTTGTGTTATATAGATAATAATATATAAATTTACTAGTCTAATTATTATTTTTGTGAGGGCTATACACTTATATGAAACTACCACAGTCTGAAAGACTAATATATAAATTGATCTCAAGTAGCGAAGAAGATATTCGCTTATTAACTTCATTAGATGCAAATTCTAAAAATAAAGAGCATTTTCCTAATGGAGCATTATTAGAAAAAGATATCCCTATAATGGTACAAAGGTTTCTAGAAGGATATAAAAAATATAATACTCCTATTTTTATGATATTTGATAAAAATGCTAATTTTATTGGTAGAGTTGGGTTTGGTTATGCTAAAGAGTTAGATTCGATTGAAATAGGTTATGTAATAGATCATATGTATTGGGGTAAAGGGTATGCTACAGAGGCTGTTAAAACATTGCTTGAGTGGGCTAAGTTAAACTTAAAATATAAGGAAATTTTTGCCCTTGCTAATATTGAAAATATGGCTTCAATAAAAGTTATGCAAAAAGTAGGTATGGAGTATGTTGATTCTAGAGTTTTAGAAAAAGTTAAATGTGATATTTACAAAAAAGTTCTTACTTAAAGTCAGCTCCGTAAGGAGAGTAGTTAAAATAAGATTTATGATGCTCTTGTGCAGATTCAAGTTTGGAAAGAGTATCTCCATATGTAAGATGCGAATTTCTTTTGTGGTACTTATCCCATAGATCTTTATTATGAAATTCATCTTTAGTTGATGCACAACTTGATAATATAGATATTGTGAATAGTAAAAATATAATTCTTTTAAACATAATTTTATGTATAATAATTTATAGATCTAAATTGTTATTTTATCAGATTAGCTAGATAATATTTATACAAATGCTTTTTATTTTTTAACAAAATTACTCCTGTATATGCTTTAATTTGCTTATTACTTTTTGAGTAGTGCTATTAATTTTCCCCATGTGTTTTGGTCAACTATATTGCTATCCTAATAATTTCTTTCATTAGCGTGGGGATATAGAATCAATTATGGATGCAAAAGAAGAGATTTCTTTCGTTGAATTAATAACAGTAATAGCATTTATTATAGTTATCACTACTATGGTGGCGCCTGTATATGCAAATCACAGAGTAAGAAATAGAATTTTCTCAGAACTGGAGAAATTAAAAACAATTTCTCAATATATATCAAATGAGTCAGGGGTAATAAACTATTCTTTTGAGAACTTAACAAATATACCAAAAGACTTTTATATAAAACCTGGCGGAGCTATAGCTTTAAATACAGATAATATAGTTACTGGCTCATCAATATCTTTAGTACCAACTTTAACATCAGGAGCTATTGTTTGGAGCTGTGTTAGCATAGGGCTGTCTAAGCTCCAAATACCTAAATCTTGTAAACAAAACTCAACCTATCGGAAGAAATTTGTTAAATCATTGTATGACTTAACAAAAGATTCAGATAGTTTCATAGTCATCCAACATGGCCAAGAAGAAGTAATGGTTAAATGCACTGTGCATAAATGTACGATTACTGAAATTAATGGTAAGAGATGGTTGGCTCAATATATAGAACAGTTAAATACTATTCAATTATATAAAGAAGATTCTGATTATTTGATTTATATACAGGAGAGTAATTTAAGCATAGACCCTTCTTTAGTTGATTCAGAGTTACTCCAGCAATTCATTAGGCTCTGTGCACAAAAATAAATTTTCATCGAAGCCAAATAAAAGTACAAGCTAATTTAATCATTCCTAGATAT
>NZ_JBGCTX010000047.1:0-19060 GCF_041102755.1 Francisella sp. 19X1-34 | reverse complement strand
AATTTGAACGTTTAGAGCAAGTAACTGAAGGTAATGTTGGCATTAGTTTTGATTTAGATGGTTTAGATCCTACTAACCTTGATGCGGTAGGAACACCTGTTGAGAATGGTATAGACCCTCAAGTATTCTATAAAACAATTGAGAAGATTAATTTTAATAATTTAGTATGTTTTGAGATTGCTGAATATAATCCTTTAATTGACAAAACTAAAGCATCTTTAAACTATATGACAAAATTACTAAGATTAATCGAAAGTAGTGTAAAAAATAGTTCTCAAAAATAGTTTATATACAAAACTTCTGTTAATATTATATTTATTAAATCTCTACAAACTTATCATCCTAATGAATTGTGATAGCAATATTCTTTTGATGACTGATAGTTATAAGCATTCTCATCCTTTTCAATACCCGGATGATACTAATTATCTTCATTTCTATCTAGAAAGTCGTGGCGCAGCGAACTCTATTCTTGGGTCTTATACGCGATTTTTTGGCTTACAATATTATATTAAAAAATACCTTTCTAAACCTATAACATATCAAATGATAGATGAGGCTGAAAGTATTGTAAAAGCGCATGGTCTGACATTCTATAGGTCAGGGTTTGAAAGGATCATAGAAAAATATAATGGTTTTCTACCTGTTAGAATAAGGGCTGTAGCTGAAGGAAGTATGGTACCTTTGAAAAATGCTTTAATGACTATTGAAAGCACAGATCCAGAGTTAGCTTGGTTACCAGGTATGTTAGAAACTTTACTTTTAAAAGTATGGTATCCAACAACTGTGGCAACTATTAGCTTTAATATTAAAGAGGTTATTAAAGAATATCTTTTGGAAACAGCAGATAGTCTTGATAAGCTAGGGTTTATGCTACATGACTTTGGTTATAGAGGGGTCTCTTCAGAAGAGTCAGCTGCAATCGGTGGCGCTGCTCATTTAACTAATTTTTTAGGGACAGATACTTTAGCAACACTACGTTTTTGTAAAGAGTATTATGGTGAAGATATGGCTGGTTTTTCAATTCCTGCAAGTGAGCATTCAACAATAACTAGTTGGGGAGTTGGATCAGAGTGCGAGAAGCAAGCTTTTGAAAATATGATAGAGCAGTTTGGGGATAACAGTGTTTTATATGCTTGTGTTTCTGATAGCTGGGATTTTAAAAAAGCTATTCAAACTTGGATTGATCTAAAAGAGAAAGTTAAAGCAAAAAAAGCCAACTTAGTTATTCGTCCGGATTCTGGTGATGCTGTGGATAATATTATCTATGCATTAAAAGAGCTTGAGAAGGCGTATGGTAGCATAACTAATTCAAAAGGTTATAAAGTGTTAGAAAAAGTTGCTTTGATTCAAGGTGATGGTGTAAGTATTAGCTTAGCTAAAAAGATATTAAATGCTATGAAAGAAAATGGTTTTTCAGCTGAGAATATTGCCTTTGGTATGGGTGGAGCACTATTACAAGGAAATTTTGAATCTTCTATTAATAGAGATAGTTTTAAATTTGCTATTAAATGTTCTGCTATTAGAAGAGCAGATACCATTTTTGGAGTTAAAAAGGAGCCTGTTACTGACTTATCCAAAAAGTCAAAAGAAGGGCGTTTAGATCTTATAAAAGACCAAAATGGTGATTATAAAACAATTAAACTAGACGAAAGTTATACTTTGGGAGAGTATCACCCTCAAAGTCAACTAAAGACATATTATGAAAATGGACAAATACTTTTTGAGCAAAGTCTAAAACAAATTCGTAATATTGTATAAAAGATTGATTTTATAGTTATATAAATGATATCGTTAGTACATCAATAAAATTAAGGAAATAGTTATGTTAGAACATCATCCATTAGTAAAAGAGTTCCCTGAACTTAAAGATCAAATTCATAATATTAAAGAAGATCATCATATCAGTAAGCAAATGAAGCATTATGAAGAGCTAGATAAGAAGATTTTTAACCTTGAAAGCACTGGTAAATTTCAAGATAATGAGTTAGAGAATCTTAAAAAACAACGCCTAGAAACTAAAGATTTAATATATAAAGCATTAAAGTCTTAATATCTAATATTCTTATAATAATCTCTTAAACTTTCTTTTCATAAATTTAATTTTTATACTGCTAGTAGTTTGTTAGCGAGTATCTTTTATATATTTATTATAAATACATGCTATTCTAAAACTATATTATCTCAAAAGCAGTAAGTTATTTGAGAAGTGTTAGTGATGATATATTAAGGGTTAGTAATGCTAGGGACAAAATATCAAAAGTTAGTGATTAGTTTAATTGTTCTTACAGGAGTTTGTTCTGGTTTTGATATAGGTGTTATATCAGGAACTTTACCTGTTATTAAAAGTGAGTTATCGCTAAACTTTAGTGAGTTATCACAAATAGCCGGAATGGTATTTTTTGGTGCTTTATTATCAAAGTTGATATCTGGGCCATTAATGGATTTTCTAAGTAGAAAAAATGTTATAGCTTTTGGAGCATTACTATTTACCATATCAATGGTATTAATGATGCTTTCAAATACTTTTGTAACTCTTATGTTATCAAGACTTTTACAGGGTATTTCAGTTGGTTTTTTACTAACAGTAGTTCCTGTATATATTTCTGAAACAAGTATTGCAAGATTTAGAGGCAGGGCTATGGCAATATTCCAGCTATCGTTAGTTTCCGGGATATTTTTAGCTAATTTATTTGCTAGTATATTTGTTAATGATTTTGGTTGGAGATTTATTTTTGCTTGCGCTATTCCATTTTCAGTAGCTTTATTTGTAGTTAGTCTCTTAGCACCATTCTCACCATCATGGCTTGTTTTAAAAGGTAGAAATAATCAAGCATTAACTATAGGCGAGCAATTAGATTTAAAAATTCAGCAATCCCTTGAGGAAAAAAATAAAATAGGACTTATAGAGTTTATAAAGGTCGTAATTAAGCAGAAATATTATCTTTCTATAGCATTAATTAGTTTGATGGCTGTTTTAAATGGATTTGTTGGTATAAATGTTTTTATCAGCTATGGACCAACTATTTTTGGTCAGCTTACAAATTGCTCTAGCTGTGATCCAACTTACTATGGTTCAGCTATGACTTTGGTTAATTTAATAGCTACGGTGGTAGGGTTGTTCTTAGTTGATGTTATTGGTAGAAGAAAGCTTATTATAGGAGGATTAATTATTTCTTTCTTATCTATATTCGCGACAGTTTTCTTTATAACGGGTAGCTTTGATAATATGGCATTATTTATGCTTGTGATAGTTGTATTTGGCGGAGCGATTGGTCCAGGTGTTTGTATATGGTTAGTTTTATCGGAAGTTTTACCTGTACATATAAGAGCAACAGGTATCTCTATTGCTCTTGTTTCAAAGGCTCTAATTGAGAGTATGTTTATTTCTAGCTTCTTAGATCTTATAAATGATTATGGTTATGCGCCTATATTATATTTTATGGGAGTTTGCATAGTTGTATTTATTGTAGTAGTTTATAAATTTTTGCCGGAGATGACAAATAAAGAGCTACTTTAGAAAAGTTATTTTAGATGCGCTGTTAGATCTTTTAAATCATAACTAGCTATATCTTTTTGTTTTGCATGATGTTCTTCTAAAAGGGCAAAATCAGCATCTGCATAAGCACATAGATCACCTTTTTCGTTATAAATATCAACTTTTATCCAAACCGTTGTGCGACCTTTTCTGATAATACTAGTTTTAAAAATATGAGAGACTTTACTATAAGTTGGCTTAAGATATTTAATATTTAGGTTACGAGTCATACAAAAGGACTTACTAACACTTAATACATGCTTACCAAGAATATCATCACATATTAAAGCGATAATACCACCATGAATGACATTATCCCAACCTACATGGTTAGGTAAACATTTGAATTTAGTATACATGTGCTCACCAAGATGATACAACGGAAGTTTAACACCTAGAGGATTTCTTTTTATATCACTAAAACAAGTAAAATCCCAAGGAAAATCAAGTGGTTTGTGGTTATCTAAATTTATCATTTTTATACCTATTAAACTAGAAGTTACTAATTTGTTATAAGTTTGTAGTTTAGCTTAAAAAATATTTATTGCTAGGGATATAACAATTTTAGCAAGCTTCAATAATTCCAGCAGCGCCCATTCCTGTACCAATACACATTGTAATCATGGCATATTTTTTACCAGTACGTCTTAATCCATATAGTGCTTTAACAGTTAAGATTGTACCAGTAGCACCAAGGGGATGACCCAAGGCAATAGCTCCACCACATGGATTAACTTTTTCTGGATCAAGTTTGAGATCATGTATTACAGCTAATGATTGTGCTGCAAAAGCTTCATTTAGCTCAATCCAATCAATATCATCGATTGTTAGATTTGTTTGTTTAAGTATCTTAGGCACGGCAGCAACTGGGCCTATACCCATGATACGTGGATCAACACCAGCTACTGAGAAGCCTAAAAACTTACCTAAAGGTTTTAGATTATATTCTTTTAGATATTTCTCACTAACAAGAATTACTGCAGCAGCTCCATCTGATACTTGTGAGCTATTACCAGCGGTAACAGAACCACCATTAGCAAAAGCAGGTTTTAATTTAGCTAAAGCTTCAGCAGATGTATCTTTACGCGCACCTTCATCAGTAGCTATAGTTTTTTTATGATTGATTATTTCGCCACTTTGTTCATTTGGTTTACGATGATCAACATTTATTGGTAGTATTTCATCTCTAAAGTAACCATTTTCAATAGCATTAACAGCTTTTCTATGGCTGTTAAGAGCAAAAGCATCTTGATCTTGGCGAGATATATTCCAGTCTTTAGCAACATTTTCTGCAGTGATACCCATACCATAAGCTATAGCAACATTTTCATCTTTCTCAAAGATCTCCTTGCTAAAAGACATTTTATTACCACCAAAAGGAATCATACTCATACTTTCTATACCAGCACCTATAGCTACATCCATATTACCTTGAGCAATTTCATTTGCTGCAATAGCAATTGATTGTAGTCCAGAGCTACAGTAACGGTTAATAGTAAAAGCTGGCACAGTGTTTGGCAAACCTGCTAGAAGTGATGATATTCTAGCAACATTTAGACCTTGTTCAGCTTCTGGCATAGCACAGCCAACGACTATATCACCGATATCATTAGGATTAATATTCGACTCAGCAACAGTCTTTCTTAATACATCTGCTAGTAGTTCATCAGGACGTTTTTTTGCAAAACCACCTCTTTTACCTTTTGTAACCGCAGAGCGTTTTGCAGCGACTACATATACATTCTCACTCATGACAGTACTCCTTTAGTTTCTTAGTGGTTTGCCTGTTTCTAACATATGTTTCATCCTAGCTTCAGTTTTCTTAGATATAGCAAGCTCCTTGAAGTTTTTAAGTTCTCTTTCAAGAATCCAGTCTTCAGAAACTTCAGTATCTTTTTCTATTTCTCCACCACACATTGTATCAGCAAGATTTACTGCAATTTTATAATCATGTTTAGATATCTGATTACCATCACACATATTTACAAGTAAAGCTTTGACTGTTGCGATACCAGTCTCTCCAAATACTTGAATTTTTTGCTTAAGAGGAGGTTGGTATTGACTAAATGCTAGTAGTTGAGCTTTTTTAAGAGCAACAGTAAGTATTTCTTTACTATTCATTACAATAGTATCACTTTCACGCAAGAAGCCCATTTCTTTTGCTTCATAGCCACTTTTAGCTACTTGTGCTAAAGCTAAATTTTTATAGCGTTTTTCAAAATCTTTCCACGGATCTTGGGCTTTAGAAGCTCGTAGAGCCATTTCTTTTGAACCGCCCCAACCAGGTATAATTCCTACACCAGCTTCAACTAAACCAATATAGCTTTCATGCGCAGCTACTGCAGCATCACAATGCAAGATAGTTTCACAACCACCACCAAAGGCAAACCCTTTAACAGCCGCAACCACAGGTATCTTGCTATAGCGAAGTTTTTGGGTGATTATCTTATGACCTTTACGAATAACTTCCTCAATTGCAGCTTCACCATTCATGGTAAATTTGATACCAAATTCTTCTAGGTTAGCACCAACTGAAAATATATCTTGTTGTTGCCATATAACCATCCCATTTAAGCTTTCCTCAGCATAATTTATAGCCTCAGAAATGCCATCTAGTACATCATCTCCAATTGAGCACATTTTACTCTTAAATGATAAGATACCAATACCTTTATAATCATCTATTTGCCATAGTTTGACGCCATCATTTTCATAGAGTATTTTAGTAGCAACTTCACTTGTATGTTCAATAACAGTATCTGCGAATAATTGTCTAGCATAAACGTTTAATTTATCGCGAGATATAAGTTCTTTATTATTAAAGCTAAACTCTTTGTTGTTTTTATAGACACCAACATCTAAACCATCCACCCAGTCAGGAAGTTTGTTTTGTGATAGAGCTTTACCTGCATAAATATCTTCTTTTAACCATTTAGCTACTTTGTGCCAACCAGCTAATTGCCAGATTTCAAATATTCCTTGTTTCCAGCCAAACCCCCAACGAATTGCTAGATCCATATCTTTAGGGAAGTTTGAGATATCGCCAACAAGATGAGCAGTGTATAGGAACATCTCTCTAAATGTTGCCCAAATAAATTGAGCTTGAGTATTATCACTATTTCGTAAGCCCTCAAGTTTATTGCCCCAATCTTTTTTAGATAGAATTTCTAATACTTCCTTGTCTGCTTTTTTATCAGACGGGCGATATTTTTTAGATTCTAAATCAAGTACTTTAATACCATCAGATTCTTTTATATATAAACCTTTCTTGGTCTTTTGACCAAGAGAACCATTATCAATAAGATTTTTGATCCAGCTAGGAGTTTTATATAAATCTTGCCAGCCATCCTCTAGGTTATTTTTCATTGTTTCTACTACATGTGATAATACATCTAGACCAACTAAATCTGCGGTTCTATAGGTAGCACTTTTAGCACGACCTAATTTCTTACCTGTAAGTTCATCAACTATTTCCAGTGGAATATTCATTTTCTCAGTATAGTGACAAGTTACAAGCATAGAAAACACACCTAAGCGGTTAGCTATAAAGTTTGGTGTATCTTTGGCACGAATAATACTTTTACCAAGTTTTTCTACTAAGAAAGTTTCTAATTTATCAAGAATTTCAATATTAGTATCTTGATGAGGTATTAACTCAACTAACGGCATATAGCGAGGAGGGTTAAAAAAGTGCACACCACAGAAATTCACTTTTAAATTTTCAGGTAGAACTTCTGCAAGTGTTGTGATGCTAAGTCCAGATGTGTTAGATGCTAATATTGAATTTTCTTTTAAATGACTTGCGATATTTGTATATAAACTTTCTTTTATGTCTAAACGCTCAGCAACAGCTTCAATGACTAAATCACAGTCTTGAAGTAACTCTAGGTTATCCTCATAGTTGGCTGGAGTAATGTATTTAATTGATTCTTTTGAACCAAAAGGCGCGGGATTAAGTTTTGTGAGCTTTTGTAAAGAGTCTTCAATGGTCTTATTTGGTTGCTCATCTTGTGATTTTAGGTCAAAAAGAACAACTGGAAATCTTGAGTTTGCAAAGTGAGCAGCTATTTGAGCACCCATTGTTCCAGCACCAAGTACCGCTATTTTGTCAATATCTTTACGTTGCGACTTGCGATCTACTGGCTCGAGTCTTTTTGCAATATTTGATTGTGAGTTATTACTTTCGCTATCAGGAAGATACTCATCACCAAAAACCTTTAGATAGCCACGCATAGCATCTTCTTTTGACATTCCTTTAATAGCATCCCAAGCCATCCATTTAGCTTTCTCTACCATTTTCAATGCGGAAGGTTTTTTAGTATTGTTATCACCTTCCTTAACTTGTTTGTAGAAAGCATATAATTTTAGCTTTTGGCTATTATCTGGTTTGAAATCAATAGTTGCATCTCGAACAGCTACAAGCATCTCTTCAAATTTTTTTTCTAACTCAGTCATTTTTCCTCCTTGAGGTCGATATCATTATCGATTTTCTTTGTATAAAACATTTAACAGAGTATTGCTATCTAGATTTCCCCTTTAGTTTGCCATTCTGGATGAGCATTTTTAGGGCCTAGTCCATAGTCATCAAACTCATCTGTTTGGATGATATTATTAACTTTAGTTAGCATCTCTTTGACATTTTGAGCCTCTTTCTCCGAGATGATATTATTTTTTATAGCTTCTTCAAGGCAGTCTGACCAACTTGCTTTAGGTAGTTTTTCAGTCTTAATAGCATCGATAATTTTTTTCTTAATGTTTATAACTTTTAGAGCTGCTAAATATGCATTTTCAACTCTACCTGTTGGGTCATTATCATTATTTGGCACATAGCAGTAAGCTTTCATAGTTTTTCTGGTTTCACAGTTTGTGCTTAAGGCTTTGCATATTTGAGCTTCAAGCTTATCTGAAGGTCTTCTAAATTTTTTACCATATGGAAATACAAAAAGTTTCATTTTTGTACCAAATAGTCTATTTGGGAAATTTCTGAATAGGTCTAACATCGCTTGTTGAGCTTGATATAAACAATGTTGAATACTCCAGTCAACAAAAATATCATCACTGGCGGGTTCTTTAGCATCTTTATAGTATTTTAGAACAGCACAAGCCATATATAGATAGCTCATAATATCTCCAAGGCGTGCTGATAGTCGCTCTTTACGTTTTATGCCAGCTCCTAGAACAGTAACTGATATATCATTAACATAGGAGTATGCCGTGCTCATATGTGATATATATCTATAATAGCGTTTGAATTTTGAGTTATAGCTAGTAGCTGTAAAACCTCCGCTTAGACCGTACCATAAAGTACGAGAACCATTGAGAGCCATATATCTAAAGTGACTTTTAAAGTTATCTGTAAAACTTTTTTCATTATCATTCATTAAGCTTTCTATTTCTTTACGGATATATGGATGGCATTTCATAGCACCTTGGCCAAATATCATCAAGTTACGCGTCATAATGTTTGCGCCTTCTACAGTGATGCCTATCGGTGTTGCCATATATGGAATAGCAAGGTAGTTATTTGGCCCCATGATAATTGCGCGACCACCATGAATATCCATGGAATTATTGATGGTTGTGCGTCCCATTTCAGTTAGATGGTATTTTGCAATTGCTGAAGCAACAGAAGGGCGAATCTCACTATCAACAGCGGCTACTGTAAATTGGCGAGTCGCATTAGCTATATATGCAAGCCCTGCTGTTTGTGCTAGTTTTTCCTGAACACCTTCAAACTGAGCAATTGGAACTTTAAATTGTTCACGGACACTCGCATATGCTGAAGTAATGACAGTAGACATTAAAGTATTTGCTGTACCACAAGCAGGTAGTGATATTGCTCTACCTATTGATAAGCATTCAACCAACATGCGCCAACCTTCCCCAGCCATTTTTTGTCCGCCTATAACCCAATCCATAGGAATAAAAACATCTGTAGCTTTTATATAACCATTCATAAATGCTTGGCCTAAAGGAAACCCTCGTTTACCTATTTTTAAACCTTTATGGTTATGAGGAAGTAAAGCGCATGTGATGCCTTCTGAGCCTGTATCATCTAATAATCCATCAGGATCTTGTAGCTGAAATGCTAAACCGACAAGTGTTGCAATAGGAGCTAAAGTGATATAGCGTTTATTGATGTTTTTTAGCTTAATTCCAAGAGTTTTTTTACCGTCATATTGCTCGTAGCAAACAACTCCTTTATCAGGCAACGAGGTTGCATCAGATCCAGCTGTAGGTCCTGTTAATGCAAAGCAAGGTATTTCCTCCCCAGAAGCTAGTCGAGGTAGATAATAATCTTTTTGATGATCGGTACCATAATGGACTAAAAGTTCACCAGGACCTAAAGAGTTAGGAACCATTACTGTAATTGCTGCAGTGACACTTTTTGTAGCTAGCTTCATTACTATCTCTGAGTGGGCCGCTGCAGAAAAACCTTTGCCGCCATATTCTTTACTAATTACTAAGCCTAAGAATCCTTTCTTACGGATAAAGTCCCAAGCTTCTACTGTTAGATCTTTATCCTCATAATTGATTTTCCAGTCATCAATCATCGCACAAAGTTCAGTAGTTTCATTATCTAAAAAAGATCTTTCTTCATCAGATAATTCAAATTTTTTAAGATTATGAAGTTTATCAAAGTCTGGTTTTCCTTGGAATAAGTCTTGCTCAAACCAGTTATCACCTGCATTAAGGGCAGTCTGTTCAGTTTTTGAAATCTTTGGAGTTGATTTTTTTGCCATTTTATAAATCTTGTTGAACATTTGTTAGCTCCTTAAGCAGAGTGTAATTAGTTATCGCTATTCATGTTTTTCTGTATATTCTT
Source organism: Francisella sp. 19X1-34 (assembly GCF_041102755.1). NCBI lineage: Bacteria > Pseudomonadati > Pseudomonadota > Gammaproteobacteria > Thiotrichales > Francisellaceae > Francisella > Francisella sp. 19X1-34. The sequence continues at coordinate 8,696 of NZ_JBGCTX010000047.1, read as the reverse complement.
TTTGTAAGGCATTTACATCAATTTTACCTACAGTATTTTTAGGAAGTTCATCTATGAAAATTATTTTGCGTGGTAGTTTGTAGTGAGCTAGTTTACTTTCACAGTATTTAAAGATCTGTTTTTTAGTTATTTTTGCATCTGGTTTTAAAACTACAAAAGCAACTGGCATCTCACCAGTTTCTTTAGAGTGACCTTTTATAACAGCAGCATCTTCTATCTCATCTTTTTCAATAAGTACAAGCTCGACTTCTTTAGGAAAAACGTTAAATCCAGAGACAATAATCATATGTTTTATACGGCCTGATATGACTAGTCGGCCAAATTCATCTAGATAGCCCATATCACCTGTTTTAAGCCAGTCATCATCAGTAAAGTGTTCTTTATTTATCTCTGGTAAACTCCAGAATCCAGGGGATTTCTGTGGACCTGTGACCCAAATCTCACCAGTTTCACCTTGTGGTAGTTCTTTACCTTTATCGTCGTAAATCTTTATATCTGTATTAGGTAGAGGAAAGCCAACAGTTCCATTAAATGGCTCATCTTCTAGAGAGTTAACGGTAACTACAGGTGACATTTCTGATAAACCATATCCTTCTTTAATATTTACTCCTGTGACTTTTTTCCATTCATCTGCTACAGCTTCAGTAGTAGACATCCCGCCACTTATTGATAGTTGAAAGTTAGGGAACTTACTATTTCTAAATTTTTTATCATGCAGTAATGCAATGTAGAGCGTATTTACTCCAAAGATGGTCGAGAAATTATTTTTTCTCATTTCACTAACTAATGATTTTATATCCTTAGGGTTTGGAACTAGAACTTGAAAAGCTCCTGAAAAGTAAAAAAGAAATAGGTTTCCAGTAAGACTAAAGATATGATAGATAGGTAGGGCATTTATAACAATTTGTTCGCTAAGATTTATCGAGAAACCTTCGGTCCAAGCTTTGATTTGATATATGTTTGCAACAATATTTCTATGAAGTAAAATTGTTCCTTTAGGTGTTCCTGTAGTACCACTAGAATATTGTAAAGCTGTAATATCATCAGGACTGATTTTAATATTAGAGTAATCAGGTTTGTTATCTGAGCTTATAGCATTTTCAAAAGTATCAAATTTATCTTTTGAGAATCTATCCTTCATACCTTTAATATACTTTATAATAAAAGAAATTAGTTGTTTTTTAGGGGAAGGATATAAATCGGCAATATTTGTAACCATTTTATACTGTAGATCTTCACATTCATCGGCAATAGCTTCAACATTATGAGCTAATGCTGAAAGGACAATTACCGCTTTTGCTTTTGAGTCCCTAAGTATGCCTTTGACCTCTCTACTTGTATATAGAGGGTTTATATTTATAAAGATACAGCCTAACTTAATTAGAGAAAATATGATGATAGGAAATTGCAATATATTGGGTAGCATAATTGCAATATGGTCACCTTTTTGGATATCCCATTTGTTTTGTAAAAATCCAGCAAATTGGTCAGAGTAATCGGCAATTTGTTTAAAGGTTAGTTTTTCGCCATGACAGGTAAGGGCATCTTTAGAGGAAAATTTTTCAGTGGTTTCTTCAAGCATATCATTTAGAGTAATATTAGGTATGCTTATGTCAGGACTTACTTGTTTTGGGTAGTTTTCTTTCCATGGTTTAGGCATTTTAAATCTCCTATTACTTACTAAACTTTATTAACCCTCTATTTTATTCCTCCTGTATCTGTGGCTACTAAGTTAAAATACTTCTTATAACTTCATTATATTAGATATTTAATCTTACCAGCAAATCTTTTTTACAAATTTAGCTATGTAAATCGTTAAATTATTTTAATGTTAGTATTTCTATTATTTAGTGTGACTATTGTGGTGAAACTTTTTTATCATTTCTTTTTCAATTCATTTATAATTACGCATATTAACAAGAAATAGCGTATTTAGTATTGTTATGAAAATTTATCATAATCCTAAATGTTCGAAGTCTCGAAAAGCTAAGCAAGCCTTAGACCAAAGTAATATAAATTACGATACACATTTGTATTTAGATAATCCATTATCAGAGAAGGACTTGTCGTCTTTACTTAAAAAATTAAAACTTTCTATAAAAGATATTATTCGCACTAAAGAAGATATTTGGAAGGAGAATTTTAAGGGTAAAGAGCTTACTGATAGTCAGCTTATTGAAATAGTTGCTAAGAACCCTAAACTTCTAGAGCGACCAATAATTGAGCATAATGATTTTGCAGTAGTAGCAAGGTCTGATGATAAAGTTACAGAGATATTAAATACTTACTAGTTTTGTGCTAGTATTTCAAAGATTAAATTCTATTAATAGGAGATTTTTATGCATAAAATATTTTACACATTTACAGATGAAGCGCCTGCTTTAGCAACAGGATCTTTTTTACCGATCATTGAAAGTTTCACAAAAACTGCAGATATAGAGTTAGAAACTAAAGATATATCTTTAGCAGCACGTATCTTAGCTAATTTTAGTGACTACCTCTCAAATGAGCAACAATGTGCTGATGATTTAGCTATACTAGGTGATTTAGCAAAAACTCCTGATGCTAATATTATCAAACTTCCTAATATTAGTGCATCAATACCTCAATTAACAGCAGCTATTAAAGAGCTTCAAGCAAAAGGATATAAAATACCTGATTATCCATTTGAGCCAAAAGATGATAAAGAGCAAGAAATTAAAACACGCTACGCAAAAGTTTTAGGGAGTGCAGTTAACCCTGTATTAAGGGAAGGAAACTCTGATCGTAGAGTTGCTGACGCTGTTAAAAAATATGCTGAGAAACATCCTCATTCAATGGGTGAGTGGACAAAAGATTCAAAATCACACGTAGCTAGTATGGTTGATAATGATTTCTATGCTAATGAGAAGTCTTACATTGTACCAAAAGCAACTACTGTAAAAATTGTACATACATGTCCTAAAGGAGCTAAGACAGTTCTTAAAGAAGGTCTTGCTTTAGAAGAAAAAGAGATTCTTGATGCTACTAAGGTATCTGTAAAGGCTTTAAGAGAGTTTTATAAAGCTGAAATTGCAAAGGCTAAAAAAGAAGGAACTCTACTTTCACTTCATTTAAAAGCTACAATGATGAAAGTCTCTGATCCAATATTATTTGGTCATGCAGTAGAAATATTTTTTGAAGATATTTTCAAGAAATATGCTAAAGAATTTAAAGAACTAGGGGTAAATCCTCGTAATGGTTGGGGTGATGCTGTTGAGAAAATTAAACAGTTACCTCAAGATGTTCAAGATAAAATTAATTCAGATATCGAGAAAGTTTTTGCTAAGCAGCCTGATATTGCTATGGTTAATTCTGATAAAGGGATTACAAACCTTAATGTACCAAGCGATGTAATTATTGATGCATCTATGCCTGCAGCTATTCGCTCATCTGGTAAGATGTGGAATAAAAATAACGAGCTTCAAGATATGAAGGCAATGATTCCAGATAGATGTTATGCTGGTGTGTATGCTGCAACTATCGATTTTTGTAAAGAAAATGGTGCTTTTGATGTTGCTACTATGGGAGATGTTTCCAATGTGGGTCTAATGGCTAAAAAAGCAGAAGAATATGGTTCTCACGATAAAACATTTGAAATCCAAGCCGAAGGTAAAATAGAGGTTATCGATGCTGAAGGTAATGTAATATTTGAACACGAAGTTGAAAAAGGAGATATTTGGAGAGCATGCCAAACAAAAGATATCGCTGTAAAAGATTGGGTGAAATTAGCAGTAAATAGAGCTAGAATTACACAAAATCCTGCTATCTTCTGGCTAGATTCAAATAGAGCGCATGATAGAAATCTAATTGCTAAAGTAAATGTGTATTTAACTCACCATGATACTACTGGCTTAGATATTCAAATTTTAGCTCCTGTTGATGCAACTAAGTACTCGTTAAAGAGAATGAAAGAGGGTAAAGATACAATTTCTGTTACAGGTAATGTTTTAAGAGATTATTTAACAGATCTTTTCCCAATTTTAGAACTTGGAACCTCTGCTAAGATGCTTTCAATAGTACCCCTTTTAGCTGGTGGTGGGTTGTTCGAGACTGGTGCTGGCGGTTCTGCCCCTAAACACGTTGAGCAACTTATCAATGAGAATCATCTAAGATGGGATTCTTTAGGTGAGTTCTTAGCTTTAGGTGCATCATTAGAAGATTTAGCTATCAAAACTAGAGATGCTAAGATTAAAGTTTTAGCTGAGGCTTTAGCTCAAGCAAATCAAGAGTTTTTAGATAATGATAAGTCGCCAAAACGTAAGGTTGGTGAGCTTGATACTCGTGGTAGTCATTTTTATTTAGCATTTTATTGGGTGAAAGCTTTAGCTGAACAAACAAGTGATGCTGAGCTAAAAGCTAAGTTTGAACCAATTTATGTAGAGTTAGCAGCTAATGAAGATAAGATTGTTAAAGAGCTAGCAAATGTTCAAGGTAAAAAAGTTGATATTGGTGGTTATTACTATCCAGAAAAAGCTAAACTAAGTAATGTAATGCGTCCTAGCAAAACTTTGAATAATATTATAGCAAAGCTTTAATTTCTTTAGTCAAAAATCATTCTTAAATTATGCTATACTTAACTTTTAAGTATAGACGTCTATTCAACTTTTTATGAAAATAAAAACATTGTTCTCCTTGGCAGAACTTTTCTGGAATATATTTTTAGATATTTTTATTTTATTCTTTTTAGCTATTTTTGTGTTGGTTAGTAAATGTATTATGTTTTTTATGAGAATAATTAATGTAATTCTAAAAAAGACAGGTATAAAAAAGCGTTTAATGCAATAGCTTATGACTTTAGATAAGAAAAAGTATGCGGATTATCTTAATCAAATCCCAGCTAAATTACGTGGTAAATATATTTCACTTTTTAGGAATAAAAAAATACCTGAAAATGATTTAATCTTTGAGCTTGAAAAAATAATAGAGGAAGTTGCTCAAAAGCAACTACCTAAGATAACTTATCCTGACTTACCTGTTGCAGAGAAAGTTGGTGATATTAAAAAGCTTATTCAAGAGAATCAGGTAATAGTTGTCGCTGGTGAAACAGGTTCGGGTAAGTCAACACAGTTACCTAAAATTTGCTTAGATTTAGGTCTGGGTAAACGAGGTTTAATAGGGCATACTCAACCAAGAAGAATAGCAGCTAGATCTATAGCAAATAGAGTTGCTAGTGAGATAGGGGATCAATCAAAAGTCTCTTTCAAAATACGTTTTTCTGATCAAACATCTGAAAATACGTTAATAAAGGTAATGACGGATGGTGTATTATTGTCTGAGATTAAAAATGATAGGTTTTTGTCTCAGTATGAGGTCATTATAATTGATGAGGCACATGAGCGAAGTTTAAATATAGATTTTCTTTTAGGATGTATAAAAAAGATCTTACCATTTAGACCTGATTTAAAAGTTATTATAACTTCAGCAACTATTGATCATCAAAAGTTTACAAGTTACTTCCAGAAAGCTAAAGAAATCACAGTTAGTGGTAGAACATATCCTGTAGAGATTCGTTATCAAAATGATGAAGATTTCGATGAGTTTTCAATGCAAGAGAGAGTTTTATATGCAATCGATGAGTTAGGTAGGGGAGATATTTTAGTATTTTTACCAACAGAAAGAGATATTCATGAGACTTTAGCATATTTGAATAAACAAGATCTTAGATTTACAGAAGTCTTACCTTTATTCTCAAGATTATCAAATAAGGATCAAAATAAGATCTTCAATCCAGAAGGTGCAACTCGAAGAATTATTTTAGCTACTAATATAGCAGAAACATCTTTGACTGTACCACGTATAAAATATGTGATTGATTCTGGATTAGCAAGAGTTAGTAGATATAGCTATCGTACGAAAGTGCAGCGCTTACCAATAGAAAAAACATCACAAGCTAGCGCAAATCAAAGAGCTGGGCGCTGTGGAAGATTATCAGCTGGTGTGTGTATGCGACTGTATAGTGAAGAGGATTTTAATAATCGTAAAGAATATACAGATCCTGAAATTTTGCGTACAAATTTAGCGTCAGTTATTTTACAGATGTTATTTTTAAAGTTAGGTAGTATTCAAGAATTTCCATTTATAGACCCTCCAGACTCAAGGTTTGTTAAAGATGGCTTTAAGCTTTTATTTGAGTTACAAGCAATACCAGAGCTTAACTACTCAAAACCTAAAATCACAGCTGATGGGATGAAAATGGCTATTATGCCTTTAGACCCAAAGTTAGCAAAGATAGTTATCGAAGGACATAGGCAAAAAACTCTTAAAGAAATAGTTTCCATTGTTAGTTTTTTAAGTGTGCAAGATCCACGTGAAAGACCTTTAAATTTTCAACAAAAGGCGGATGAAAAGCATTCTATAGATAAAGATAAAGCTTCTGATTTTATTGCTATTCTAAATTTAGCTAATAGATTAAATTCTGATTTAAAAGGTTTATCCAATAAAGAAAAAAGGGATTATTTTAAGAGAAATTTTATATCACCAGTTAGATTTAATGAGTGGAATGATATTTATAGACAAATTATTGAAGTTATTCACGGGTTTGACTGGAAGTTAAATGATAGTTGTGATGAGATCAAATATGAGAACCTACACAAAGCTATAGCAAGTGGTTTTTTGAGTAATATTGGTTTTAATTATGAGAATGCGGAATATTTAGGAGCTAGAGGGCTTAAGTTTTTTATATTCCCAGGATCTTCGCAGTTTAAGAAAAAACCGAAGTGGTTGTTATCTTCTGAAATTGTTGAGACAACAAAAACCTATGCACGCAATGTTGCAAAAATAGAACCAGAATGGTTGGAAACTTTAGCTAAACATCTTGTTAAAAAACATTATGATGAGCCTATATGGAGTAAAAAGCGAAGATCTGTAGTGGTAAATGAAAGAGTTACACTTTATGGTTTAGAAATAGTTTCAAAAAAATCTACCCAATATTCAAGAATAAACCCTCAAGAGGCAAGGGAGATATTTATTAGAGAAGCTCTGGTAAATGGTGATTTTGAATCTAAAGCATACTTTTATCAGCAAAACCTTAAGCTGATAGATCAAGTTGAAGATCTTGAGAATAAATCGCGCAGAAAGGATATCTTAGTAGATGAACAAGTAATGTATCAGCATTATGATGAGCTTATACCAGAAGATGTTTGTAGTGGAGTGACTTTTGATAAGTGGTTAAAAACTATCTCAAAAGATCAAGAACAAAAATTAGTTTTTGATTTAGATAGTTTGATGCAGCATGATGCTAAAGATGTTACGCAACAAAAGTTTCCAGATGTTTTAGCTATTGGGGAAATGCACTTACCCTTAGAGTATCACTTTGATCCACTAGATGAAAAGGATGGTGCAACAGTTACAGTACCAATTGTTTTTCTAAATGATATAAATTCTAGTGTATTAGAGTGGGGGATATATGGTTTTTTATATGATAAGATTGTTGCGTTGCTAAGGGCTTTACCAAAAAATATTCGTAAAAACTGCGTGCCAGTACCAACTTATGCTCAAGCTATATTTGAGTCAATAGATTTTGATACAGATAGGTGTAAACCATTAAAGTCAGTTATTGCAAAACATATTACAAGAATAGTTGGTTATATAGTTGATGAAACTGTTTGGCAAGGTGAGGAGTTAGAGAAACATTTAATATTGAATATTAAGATAGTTGATGAGAATGGTAAAAAATTAGCTATCGATAAAGATATAAATACTTTAAAACAAAAGCTTCAAGGTTTAGTACAAAAGCCAAAACAGACGATGGATGATAGGACTTATTATGATTGGGAATTTAATGATTTTGAATATACAAGTCAGATCAAAGAATATGGGATAAGTGTAAAAGTATATAATTGTCTTGAAGAATATAAAGATGGCGTAAAAGTTTCTTACAAGGCGACTGAGCAAGAAGCTAAAGCTTGTATGCAGAGAGCATTAAAGAAGTTAATTAAGTTACGTTTACAAAACCATTTGTCAAAAAATATTAAAAGTAATGACCTAGCGAGTTTATCAATGTCATTAAAATTGAGTAACTCAAAAGATGATATTATTGATAAGGCGATAGATTTAAGTTTTTTTGATAATATTGAGCTACCGTATACAAAGTATAAATTTGAAAAGTTCTATAGTAATGGATTGGAAAATTTTGACTTAAATAAATCTAAAGTTGAATTGTTGGCATCAGAAATAATTAAATATAAAAGTCAGCTTGAAAAAGAGCTTAACATTAAAAAAATACCTTTTAATTTTATTCAACTTTATACTGATATTAGAAATGAGTTGCAAGAGCTTTTTTCGGATGATTATCTATCTCAACCTATTAAGTTTTTACAACGTTATAAATACTATATTCAAGCTTTAGTTAATAGGCTAGAAAAAGCTAAATTAAATTTGCAAAGAGACAAAGGTTATCAAATAGAAATAGATGAGCTGAGATCGAAACTAGATAAGAAAATTAAAGCTAAACACATTAATAAAAGTGAATTTGCGGTTATGGAGATTTATAATCTAATACAAGAGCTATGGATGTCTTGGTATTTGCAGAATGTCAAAACTATTGAGTCTGTGTCATATAAGAAAATTTTAGCCCACATAAATGGGATATAGTTAAGATACGACCCTTTACAGACTTTTGTGTAAATTTTTCATAGGCTACCAATCCTATCTTCAAATTTAATCATAAAATGTGC
>NZ_JBGCTX010000046.1:0-19112 GCF_041102755.1 Francisella sp. 19X1-34 | reverse complement strand
ATTGCACATTTTATGATTAAATTTGAAGATAGGATTGGTAGCCTATGAAAAATTTACACAAAAGTCTGTAAAGGGTCCCAATTATTGCTTAGATTGCAACACTCCCATTTAGCTTTTTTAGCAGTTTCATGAGACTCATGAGGAGCAATAAATTGAAGCTCTCCAGCTTCTTCAAAAATACCTATTTCATCTCTTCTATTTGGTGGATATATTCTCTCAAGGTTGATATGTTTTTTGATCTCTCTAGCTTCCATACCAAATTTTTTAACTTTTCTTTCCCATCCTTCTGTATATATACCACCATAATCACCTAAATCAACACATGTCACATAGTTTGGCTGATAGTATTCTTCCATTTCTGGGATATCTAATAGATGGAGTATAGCGTTGTGCCCAGCAAGCCTACCTTGAGGTCTACCTTGTTGGCATGACATTACAGCATCGTGTTCATCATCAACTTTTACATTTGCAGCATCTCCTGCTATAAAGATGTTCTCATTTGGTGTTTGTAAGTATTGGTTAACTTTTATTCTACCTGCTCGATCTTTATCATATGATAATAGCTTGTTAAGGTCTGTTGCTTTCATACCTAGTGCAGAAACAATAAAATTAAACTCTAACGCTTTATCGTTTATTGTCACAGATCCTTTATCAGCTTCAATTTGAGTAGCTTCTGTGATAGATGCATGATTTAGACACTTAACATTTGCTAGTTTAAATGCATCTACAAGATACTTTTGTGGATCTTCTCCTAGTGAGTAAGTAACATCTCCACGATCAACTATTGAAACCTCAAGATCAAAAGTTGATTCTAGTCCTAGCTCAAATGAAAGTTTTTTTAATGTTACTGGAAGTTCACAAGCAAGTTCAATTCCTGTGATTCCTCCACCAAGTACAGCGACTTTGATTTTATTGTTTTGAGATTTGTTAGATTTTGTTTTAAGTAAGAAATCTGTTAAAGCATCTCTAAGGTGTACAGCTGCTTTATAGGTGTCAATATTATAAACAGTTTCTATTCCTTTGATTTTAGGTTTAGCTAGTTCGCTACCTGCACAGAGTACTAGACTATCAAAGTGCAACTCTTTTTGTTGTTTTTTAGAATCACTAATAGTAATAGACTGACTTTGACTATCAATATTAATTACTTCAGCTTCGATAAAGCGTACCTTTATTGGAGTTAAAAAGTTCTTAACTCTTATAGTAGCTTCCTCTAGTTCTTTTATATACATTCTTGGTCGTATTGTCATGTATGAATTACGACTTATTACAATAATGTCAATTTCTGCTTTTTTATTGAGTTTGCTTCTTAGTTTAGCTGCTGATAGAGCTGCTGATATGCCAGCATGGCCAGCTCCAATAATAACTAATGTTTTTTTTTGAGTGATCATGATTATCCTCCTGGATTAATTATGAAATAAAATTGAAAAGATAATATATATTTGAATTACCTATTATTAATTTTACTCAAAAATCTATATAAAATATAGGAAATCAAAGCAGCTATTATATTTATAAAGAATATAGCTTCAACAGTACTGTTATATGTTGAGCCACTAAATAATGTTAAAGAGTCTAATATAGTATAAATAGCAAAGAAAATTAGACAAGCGGCTTTAAATTGAGAGTTCTTAAAGAGTGCTAAAATAGAGAATATAAATAAGCATAATTGAAAAATTCCTATCTGAAAAACAGCTGGAGTGAAAATCCATCCTTGAAATTTACTCATGCTGTCTCCATATACTAAATAAGCATAACTGTTTATAAGAGTCATTAGGCTTATATTACTAGCAATAAAGTAGTTTGCATAGACACTAGCATAGTGCTTATTGTAAATAATGCTTGAATGCAAAAAAGCTATTATAAATGGAGTTATGAGTAGACAAGTACTTATAATAATAGTTACCATAGTTATAGTGGTTTTATTAGAGTAGCTAGATTTTACAATAAAAGCTTTGCCTTGTCATATATTTGATAATAAAGATATAGACAATCGGGTGGATGAAAGTTAAAATTTGCTATTAGAAAATTGTTAAATAAATAAAAGGAAAACTTAATAATGCAAGTTACTGTAGAGAAGAAAGAAGGGATTCATTGCTCATTACTAATTGAAGTGCCAGCTAATGAAATAGACGCTGAGGTTTCAAAAAGAGTAAATAATACTGCTAAAACTATAAAAATGGATGGTTTTAGACCTGGTAAAGTACCTGCTGGTATGGTTAAGAAGAAATATGGTGAGCAAATCCGTATGGAAGTTATCTCTGACCTTATTCCTCAGAAATATTCAAAAGCAATTCAAGATGAAAAATTAGCTGTTGCTGGTATCGAAGTAGATCTTAAAGAAAACCAAGAAGGCCAACCTCTTAAGTTTGTGGCGAATCTTGAGCTTTTCCCAGAGTTTGAAGTTAGTGGGTTTGAAAAAATTGAAGTTCAAAAACCAGTAGTTGATCTTGGCGATAATGAAGTTAAACAAATGATCGAAAACCTAAGAAAGCAATTAGCGACTTTTAAAGAAGTTGAAAGAGCTGTTGAGAAAGATGATAAAGTTGTTATTGATTTCGTAGGTAAAAAAGACGGTGAGATTTTCGAAGGTGGTTCTGCAAATGATCAAGAACTTGTAATTGGTTCTGGTCAAATGATCCCTGGTTTTGAAGATGGTATCATCGGTATGAATAAAGATGAGCAAAAAACTATCACTGTAACATTCCCTGAAGAGTATCAAAACAAAGATCTTGCTGGTCAAGAGGCTACTTTTGATATTACAGTTAAAAAGATCCAACAAGCTGAATTACCAGAAGTTGACGAAGAGTTCGTTAAGAAGTTTGGTGTAAAAGGTGGTGTAGATACTTTTGAAGATGAAATCAAAGAAAACATGCAACGTGAACTTAAGTTCATTTTACAAAGAAAAGTAAAAGAGCAAGTTTTCAAAGGTTTAAGAGAAATTGCTGAGTTTGACACTCCAAAAGCTTTAATCAAAAGAGAAATCGATGCAGCTAAGCAAAACTTAGTTCAACAAATGGGTGGTGCGAAAGGTTTTGATGTTAATCAATTACCTGATAACTTATTTGAAGATAATGCTAAACAAAAAGTTGAGACTAGTTTAGTTCTTGATAGTGTTATGAAGTCTCAAAACTTCGAAGCAACTGAAGAAGAAGTTGATAGCTTATTAAATGAAATGGTTCAAGCTTATGAAGAGCCAGAAAAAACTAAAGAGCAAATCAAGAAAAATGAAAAAGAAATCGCTAATCTAAAAGCTTTAGTTATTGAAAATAAACTAACTGATTGGGTTTTAGATCAAGCTCAAGTTTCAGAAAAAGAAGAAGATTTCTTTGAAGTTATAAAAGAAAATATGCAAGCTCAACAAGCTGGATTTTAATCTAGCTTATAAAGAGAGGTTATAAATGATAACTAATAATTTAGTTCCTACAGTAGTTGAGAAAACTGCTGGCGGTGAAAGAGCCTTTGATATTTACTCAAGACTATTAAAAGAGCGTATAGTTTTTTTAAATGGTGAAGTAAATGATCATTCAGCTAACTTAGTGATTGCGCAGCTTTTATTTTTAGAATCTGAAGATCCTGATAAAGATATTTATTTTTATATAAATTCTCCAGGAGGAATGGTAACAGCAGGTATGGGTGTATATGATACTATGCAGTTTATTAAACCTGATGTTAATACTATTTGTATCGGTTTAGCTGCTAGTATGGGATCACTATTGTTAGCTGGTGGTACAAAAGGCAAAAGGTATAGTTTGCCAAGTTCACAAATAATGATTCATCAGCCTTTAGGTGGTTTTAGAGGTCAAGCATCAGACATTGAAATTCATGCTAATAATATCTTACGTATCAAAGAAAGATTAAATAAGGTATTAGCTCATCATACAGGTCAAGATTTTGAGACTATAGTCAAAGATACTGATAGAGATAACTTTATGATGGCAGATGAAGCAAAAGAATACGGTTTGATAGATCATGTTATTGAATCTCGCGATGCAATAATCAAATAAATAAAGGAAGTCTAGTTTTAAAATGGCTAAAATTCTATATTGTTCTTTCTGTGGGAAATCACAACAAGAGGTCAAAAGCATCATCTCTGGTAGAGATGGTAATATATGTAATGAGTGTGTGAGTAAATGTGCAACTAAGATTAAAAGTACAAATACTGCTGATACTACATTAGATATTACTTTTGATAAGTTGCCAAAACCTATAGAAATAAAAAACTATCTTGATGATTATATTATTGGTCAAGATAATGCTAAGAAAGTATTGTCTGTAGCTGTTTATAATCATTATAAAAGAATCACATCTGATATTGCAGAAGATGATGATACAGAACTTAAAAAAAGTAATGTTTTATTAATTGGTCCGACAGGTTCAGGAAAGACATTATTTGCGCAGACTTTAGCAAAACAGTTAAATGTTCCTTTTGCTATTGCAGATGCAACAACTCTTACAGAGGCAGGATATGTTGGTGATGATGTTGAGAATATTATCGTACGTCTATTGCAAAATGCTGAGTTTGATGTTGCTAAAGCAGAAAAAGGGATTATATATATCGATGAGATAGATAAGATTGCACGTAAGTCAGAAAGCTCATCTATTACACGTGATGTATCTGGTGAAGGTGTTCAACAGGCTTTATTGAAGCTTATTGAAGGAACTGTTTCATCCGTACCCCCTAAGGGCGGTAGAAAGCATCCTAATCAGGATATGATCCAAATTGATACCTCAAATATATTATTTATTTGTGGAGGGGCTTTTGCAGGTATAGAAAAGGTTGTTAAACATAGGATGGATAAGGTAAGTATTGGCTTTAATGCAGATGTTATTCGTCAGAAAGATAGTCTTGATACTGAAAAGCTAATGCAAAAAGTTGAGAGTGAAGATTTAACTAGGTTTGGTCTTATTCCTGAGCTTATTGGGCGTTTACCAATAGTTACAGTCTTAAATGAATTAAAAGAAGAAGATTTAGTTAAAATACTAAAAGAACCTAAAAATGCTCTTATCAAACAGTATATTAAATTATTTAAATTTGATAATGTTGAAATAGAGTTTACAGATGAAGCTCTTATAGAAATAGCTAAAAAAGCAATAGCTAAAAAAACAGGTGCAAGGGGGCTTCGAAGTATCCTTGAAAATGTTCTACTTGAGTTGATGTTTCATATACCATCTTCACAAGATATCGAGAAAATCATCATTAATGACAAAGTTATATTAGAACATGAAGAACCTGTACTAGTTAGCAAAACTAAAGAGCAAAAGCAGTTTAAAGATATAGTTTAAAACAATTTACAGGAGTATAGTGAGTTTATGTCAGAAATCTTAAATGTTGTTCCTGTTATCCCTTTAAGAGATGTAGTTATATATCCCTCAATGACTATTCCACTTAATGTTGGACGTAAAAAGTCGATAGAAGCAGTTAAACAGGCATCCAATAATTATAATAATTATATTTTATTAGCAACTCAAAAAAATGGTGCTAGCTCAGGTGATGTCGTAGATAATATCTATGATATAGCTACATTAGCTAAAATTGTCCAGATTATGAAGCTTCCAGATGGAAGTTTAAAGGTTATAGTTGAAGGTATTGCAAAAAGATTGGTATCTAAATACACTCTTGAAAATGAATGTATTTATGCGAGTCTAGATAATTTACATATAGATGATAATTACAATCCTGATCAAGTAGATAAAGAATTAAAAGCTATTTTATTATCTATCTCTGATTCTCTTAAAAGATTCGTTGATATCAGTGGCAAAGTATCTAAAGAAACGTTAGCAACTCTAATAAATACCGAGGAGCCTCATAAGTTTATTTATGAAATTGCTACCATTCTAAATTCTGAGATTGTTAAAAAACAAAAGATTCTTGAAGCATCAGATATAAAGAAAAAAGCACTATTGTTACTTTCATGTCTTTATGAAGAGCTAGAAATACTTGAGCTTGAAGCAAAGATCAAAGATAGAGTTAAGTCACAAGTTGATAAAAATCAGCGTGAGTACTATCTAAATGAACAAGTAAAAGCTATTTATAAGGAGCTTGGGGAGGCAGATGAGGAATCTGAGGTCTCGGCGCTTAAAAAGAGAATTGAAAATACAAAAATGTCTCAAGAAGCAAAAGAGAAATGCTTAAAGGAGCTTAAAAAGCTTAAAGCTATGCCACCTTCTTCTTCAGAATCTGCCGTATCAAGAAACTATATAGAAACTATACTTTCTCTACCTTGGAATAAAAGAGCTAAAGTTAAAAAGGATATTAACTTAGCTGAGAAGATACTAGAGAAAGATCATTATGGTATTAAGAAAGTAAAAGAAAGAATACTTGAGCATTTAGCTGTTCAGATAAAAAGAGATAGCAATACCAAAGCTCCTATTTTATGCCTAGTAGGTCCTCCAGGTGTTGGTAAGACATCTATAGGACACTCTATAGCGAGAGCTACTGGTCGTGAATATGTGCGTATGGCATTAGGTGGGGTTCGTGATGAATCTGAGATTAGAGGTCATCGTCGTACTTATATAGGTTCTATGCCAGGACAAATTATCCAAAAGATAATTAAATCTAAAACAGAGAATCCTCTTTTCTTATTAGATGAAATTGATAAGGTATCTTCTGATTTTAGAGGTGATCCATCTGCAGCTTTGCTAGAGGTTTTAGATCCTGAGCAAAATAGTACTTTTAATGATCACTACCTTGAGATAGATTATGATTTATCAAAAGTAATGTTTGTTGCTACGGCTAACTCATTAGATATAGATCCAGCATTAAGAGACAGATTAGAGATTATTCACCTATCTGGGTATACTGAGCTTGAAAAACAAGCTATCGCTAAGCAGTATCTTGTGCCAAAAGCTTTAGATAATAATGGTTTAACTAAAAAAGAGATTAATTTTACACCCAAAGCTATATTAGATGTAGTTAGATACTATACTAGAGAGGCTGGTGTGAGAAATTTACAGCAAAAGATAGATGGAATTTGTCGTAAGGGTGTTAAAAATCTTCTTAAAGATCCAGATCATGGCAAAATTTCTATAACACAGAAAAATCTTGAGGAATATTTAGGTGTTCATCAATTTGATTATGGTGTTAAAAATGCTAAAGCAAAAGTAGGACAAGTTACAGGCCTTGCTTGGACATCTGTAGGAGGTGAGCTTCTTACCATTGAGGCTCTAGCTATGCCTGGTAAGGGCAAAGTTAAGTATACAGGTAGTCTTGGCGATGTGATGAAAGAATCTATTGATGCTGCATTTAGTGTGATGCGCTCAATCTCTAAAAGCTATAAGCTTGAGGATGATTTTTATGAGAAAAAAGATGTTCATATTCATGTTCCAGAAGGAGCAACTCCTAAAGATGGTCCAAGTGCTGGTATTGCAATGACTACAGCGTTAGTGTCTGTTTATACAGATAAACCTGTACGAAATGATATTGCAATGACTGGTGAGGTAACATTACGAGGAGATGTATTACCAATTGGTGGTTTAAAAGAGAAGCTTTTAGCTGCTTTAAGAGGTGGAATTAAAGAAGTTTTGATACCTAAACAAAATGTTAAGAATTTGGCAGATGTTGATAAAGAAATAACAGAAAAACTTGAAATAACCCCTGTAAATAACATAAAAGAGGTTTTAGAAAGAGTTTTTTAGTATTTTTGTGTTGAAACCATATATTTTTAGTGTTATAAATTTAATTGGTAATATATCGATTTATAAACAAAAGGAGTTAAAGATGAATAAAAGTGAACTAGTAAGTGCTATAGCTAAGGAAGCTGATGTTACTAAAGAAGTTGCTGGAACTACTTTAGATGCTACTATTGAAGCGATTACTAAAGCTCTTAAAAAAGGCGATAGCGTAACACTTGTAGGATTTGGTACTTTCCAAGTTAAAGAAAGAAGTGCTAGAGAAGGTAGAAACCCTAAAACAGGAGAAACAATCCAAATCGCTGCTTCTAAAGTCCCAAGCTTCAAAGCTGGTAAAGGTCTTAAAGATGCAGTAAAATAAAAAAACTTTTAAAAAAAATAGTTTTTTTAAAAGGCATACTTAACAGTATGCCTTTTTTTTATCTATAATATTTATAAATTTAATAAGAGTTATTAATTTAAGGTTGAAAAAATGTTGCAGTCTTTTAATGATAGACTAAAAGGACCATTTACTTGGATTGTGGTTATTTCTATAAGTTTTATATTTGTGATTTCAGGTATGACTTTCTTTTTAACTAATCTAGGAGGAGGAAGTCGCGCTTACGTTGCAAAGGTTGGTGATAATGAGATAAGTTCTCAGCAGTTTCAGCAATATGCCCAAAATGCTAAAACTAAAGAGCAAAAAACTCAAGTTCTATCACAAATGATAAACCAATACTTAATACTAACAGCAGCACAGAAAAATATCGCGGTATCTAAGTTGGCATTACAATCAGCTATTTTTAATAATCCGATGTTTTTTGGCAAAGATGGTAAATTTTCTAGTGATAAATTAAAGCAAGTTGTTGGATATCTTGGTGGTATGGATAAACTAGAGCAATTAGTATCACAAAATATACTAGCTAGTACTATTCCTCAAACAATAACTCAAACTTCATTTATAACTGATTATGAGAATAAATCATTATCAAGTATTTACTCTGTAGATAAGCAGATCAAATATATCAAGGTCCAGCCTAGTTCTTTAAAGTCAAAAGTTAAACCAACTAAGCAGGAGTTGGAAAAATATTATAATCAACATAAAACTGAATATGTTATTCCGGCTAGTAAAAAAATTAGCTATTTTGTAATTTCAAAGGATGATTTTATCTCTAAAAATAAACTTAGTGATGATACATTAAAGAATTATTTTAATACGCATCAAGACTTATTTACAAAGTTTGATGATAAGACTAAACAAACTATTACTAAGATCATCCAAAATAGAAAAGCATTAGAACAATTTAATTCCTATTCTCAAAATGTTGATAGTATTAAGTTTGGTAAATTAGAAACTAGCTTAGGTAAGGCAAAAACTGTAAATATTAGTAATAATGCTGATTCTTCAATAAATGGAATTAAAAATAATTTATTCTTTATAAATAATACTAAATACTATAGCTTGCCTGTTTCTAGTGATAAAACTCTTGTGTATCAGGTTGATAGCACAAAACCAGCAACACAACAGAAACTTGATGAAGTTAAAAGCATTGTAACAAAGGCATATATAGAACAAAAATCTCAAGAATTAGCTACGCAAAAATCACAAAAACTATTGAGCAGTTTTGAGAGCGGTAAAAAAGTAGATGAATCATTTAGTAAAGCTACTATATCTAGCGAGTCTAAAGCAAAAGATCTTACTGAAGGATTTGCTAATGATGTTCTATTTAATAATAATAGTGAATACCATCTTTATCAGGATTATAGTAATGGTGATATTTATATTTATAAAGTTACAAAAGTTGAGCCTGTTAAATTAGATAAGAAAAATGCTATTCCTAGTCAAGTGATTAATACTTATAAGAACGAAGAGCTAAATTTTTATATGCAAGCTCTTAGAGAAGAGATTCCTGTCAAAGTTAATTATAAAAATATCTAAATGAATAAATCAATTTATGCTATAGCTGGACCAACAGCTTCTGGTAAAACATCTCTTTCAATATCTGTTGCTAAAAATATTAATGCTGAAATAATAAGTGTTGACTCTTCGCTTGTTTATAAAGGCATGGATATTGGTACTGCTAAACCAACATTACAAGAGCAAGCGGGTATACAACACCACCTTATAGATATTATAGAGCCTACAGAGAACTTCTCTGTTGCTGATTTTATATCAAGCGTTAATAAGCTTAAAAAAGAAATATGGTCTAGAGGTAAAGAGGTCTTATTAGTCGGTGGAACTATGCTTTACTTTAAGGGTTTAATAGAAGGATTATCAACTCTACCAGAGAGTAATCCAGAAATCAGACAAACTCTAGAGTTAGAGAAAAAAGGTAAAGGTTTACAGTATCTTCACCAGCAGTTAAAAAAAATGGATCCAGAATCAGCACAAAAGATAAATCAGAATGATCAGCAGAGAATTTTTCGAGCTTTAGAGGTGATTATGATAAGTGGTCAGAAGTATTCTGAGCTTGTTAAAACTTCAAAAGTTGGTGGTTTAGAAGAGCAATTAAAACTTTGTGCTTTAGTTCCAAGTGACAGATCAATACTTCATAAAAATATTGAGATTAGATTTAAACAGATGTTAGATCATGGCTTTTTAGATGAGGTTCAAGAGCTTCGAAAAAATTCAAAACTAACAAAAGATACTACAGCTATTCGAAGTGTAGGATATCGTCAAGCTTGGGAGTATTTAGATGGTGATATTAGCTATGATGAGTTTGTTAAAAAAGGAATCGTAGCAACACGTCAACTTGCTAAGCGTCAGCTTACTTGGATTCGTAACTGGCAAAGTGAAATTGAAATAATAGATATGGAGCAAGAGAAATTAGATTTAGCTCTAGCATACTTTGGTTTTAAAGATTAAACATAGATTTTAGCTGAAAATAAAATTTGCTGATAGGTCTAAATATTGTTAGAATATACCGCGAAGTTTAATTGTTAAACTTGATAAAATAATAACTATAACAAAATAATTAAAAGGAAGTGAAACAATGTCTAGAATATCATCTTTACAAGACCCGTTCTTAAATGCTTTAAGAAAAGAAAAAGTAAGCGTGTCAGTTTATCTTGTAAATGGAATCAAATTACAAGGTCAAGTAGAAGCTTTTGACCAATTCTGTATCGTACTTAGAAATACTGTAAATCAAATGGTTTATAAGCATGCTATTTCAACTATCGTACCAGCTAAAAGTGTAAGAATGGTTTATAGTTCTTTTAACCCATATCACCAAAACTCAAATGAAGAGCAAGATGACAATGTTGCTGATGTTCATTCGGATGATCTTGAAGCTCAAGAAAACGAAGGTAATTCTAACGGGTAATTAGCTCTTATATTTTCAAACTAGCTTAATTTATAACTTTTAAGCGATCTGAATTATTTCTTTAGATAAAATTTTCAAATATCTTTTATATTGTATGTATCATCTCCTGACGTGGGGATAATTAGCTGATATACTTGTTTCAGAAATATTCATAGTTAATTAAATGTATTTTGAAAGCTACTTTTATCGTTTTATTGCCTGATTATTAGGCTATGATTAAGGGGTTGAAAATGATATCCTACGATCAAACTTGTATAGTGACGTATTTGTCTTAGGTTAATTAACTATTTTAATAGGAGCAGATTAGATTAAATGGAGTTTTTCCAATCTTATGAGGCAGGTAGCAAATGTCTACTTGTAAATATAAACTTTAAATATCACCGTGAACTTAATGCAGATTTAGCTGAGCTTGAGGGCTTAGTTTTAGCTGCTGATAAGGTAGTTTTAGAGAGTCTAGATTTTAACCACCCAGAACCTGATATAAAATACTTCTGTGGTATGGGTAAGATGGAGATGATAAAGAATAAACGTGATGAAATAAAAGCGGATCTTGTTGTTTTTAATCATCCTTTAAGTCCATCACAAGAGCGTAATATTGAGAAGTTGCTTGAGTGCAAGATTATGGATAGAACTAGATTGATTCTTGAGATATTTTCATTACGAGCTAAAACTCATGAAGGTAAACTTCAAGTTGAGCTTGCTCAGCTAAATTACCAATCAACACGTCTTGTAAAAGGTTGGACTCACTTAGAGAGACAAAAAGGTGGTATCGGTGTAAGAGGTGGTCCAGGTGAGACTCAGCTAGAGATTGATAGGCGTCTTATTAGACAGAGAATCAAGCAAATCACGCAAAAGCTTGATAAGGTAAAACATCATCGTGATCTAAGTAGATCTTCACGTAAGAAAAATAATATTCCAACGATATCATTTGTGGGATATACAAACGCTGGTAAATCTACATTATTTAATAAAATCACAGATGCTCAGGTTTTAGCAAAAGATCAGCTTTTTGCAACACTTGATCCTACGTTGCGTAAAGTAATAGTGCCTAAGTTAGGGGAGGTTATATTCTCTGATACTGTGGGTTTTATTAAGAACTTGCCTCATGATTTAGTAGAGGCATTTCATGCAACTTTAGAGGAGGCTATAGAGTCTGATCTTTTAGTTCATGTTATTGATTATGCTGATGAAGATTATAAAAGTTATATTGAGCAAGTTGATAGAGTGCTAAAAGAGATTGGTATAGCAGATAAAGAGATGATCTGTGTATATAACAAAATTGATAAGCTAGATGATATCTCTCCAAGTTTTGTTCAATTAGATGATTCTGAAAGTAGTGTCGTGGCTAGGGTTTATTTATCGGCACAAACAGGTCAAGGAATAGATGAGTTCTATGAGGCATTAGCTACATTTTTTAATAAATCATGGGTAAATGGCACTTTAGAGTTACCTCCTAAGTATTCAAAAGTTAGAGCTATGATGTATGAGCTTGGTGTTGTTGATAATGAAGATATCTCTGAGCAGGGTAATTATTTGCTAGATATAAAGATATCAGAAGATGATCTTGAAAGGTTTAATCGGGACTTTGATTTGAATTTAGAAGAATTTTTTGTTTAGTTTAGTACTAAACTCTAAAAAATATAAACCTATAGGTTTGTTTTTTCATTAATTATATTATATAATCCTTTCCGATATAATTACTCTTATATCTCCTGTTCGTAATCATCCAGGGTATCAAAACTACTTACTTTATACATTTTTAAAATAATTTTTTAGGTAATTTAAATGAAAAAAAGTTTTTTATTTTTAGTAGCTATGATATTTGTGAGTTTAGGTTTTTCTCAGAGTAGTTTAGTAGATTATACAAAAATGCATGATAATGTATTTATTATTAATTCACAAATTGATGTAAGCTCGCTGAAGTCTAAAGGAGGATTTTCTTTCGTTAAAAAGAAAATGGTAGTTACAGATGGCCAACCTTATAAAGATCACGTTTTAACCAAAGTTGTGGGAGATGGTAAAGCAGAGATTATAGTAAAATCAGGTCGGAAGGGAAGTACACAAGTAGCAGACTTTTTTAGGAAAAACATCAAGAGTAATCAAAATACATTCAATAATGAGCCTATGTTACTTAATTTTGCTGTATTAGGTGACTTAACTATAGATGGTAAGACATTTAATGATATTATGATAGCTCAAGGACATAACCCTTTTATTGGCAATAATTGGTGGATTGGTGGTAAGAATTGTAAATATGATGCTACAGTTAGTAAGGGTGAAATAACTAAGTCAATGGAATGTCTTGCTACAGATGGAAGAGAGTATCTTATATCTAGAGGAGCTAGTAGACTTGGAAGATGGAGTATGGCTTTACAATTAATATATATGTTAGGACATGTTACATATGAACAATCAGAAGATCTTCTTAATCCAACATCAATAGTAGAGACTATTAAAAGCTATCTTGACGCTGGTATGGCCCCCAGTCAAGCTTTTATATCTATGACTAGCATTGATTATTTGATAAAAAATCATGATATTCCAGATGGGTCGTATCTTAATTCCTGTAAAGATATCTCATATAGCGAACACTATGAAAGTCATGGAGGTGGCTTTTGGGGAAATGTGCATTTATTATCAGCAAAATGTATGAATGATAATGGAGCATATATTGAAAATACTGACTTTGCTTTTAGAGGGGGAGCTCGAGCTTATTTACAACCAAATTGTCGTGGAAGCTCTATTGTAGTAAATGAAAACGGTAAATTAGTATGTAAGCAGTCAGTATCAGATTTTGATTATGGGCCTTATAAGATTGATGCATCTGATGGAACTATAGTTAACTATAGATGTAATAACCAAAATTGCCCTACAGAAATAGAAATTCCTAATTCAGTAAGAGATAATGATGGATCTTTAATAAAAATATATTCAATAGGTCGTAATGCTTTTGAAAATAATCGTCTTCAAGCTGTGAAATTACCAGATACTATAACTAGTATAGGTCCTGAAGCATTCAGAGGTAATCAACTTAAAACTATAACAATTCCAGATAGTGTAGGAATAATAGGGAAAGATGCTTTTATTGATGAAGGTGGTGAAAATAATAGGCTTAATAAAGTTACTATAGTAGGAGGGAGTGCTCATTTTAATAGTGATTGGGATCAAATATTTGGAACCAATGATGGAGGTAGGAAAGAAAATCCTATAGCTCCTATACCATCAGGAATAACAAGTATTGCTAGTTGTAAGAAGGAATTTGAGGATGTTGTTTATGAAACATCTATTGAAACGTGTCGTTATGATCTTTCTCAAGAAAGTACAGTTTCTCTCGACTGGACTTCAATAGGACCTTATTGTAAAGGAATGTTAAGATGTGTATATAATAATGATGATTCATTTGCTGACTTAGCATATGTAAAATTTCCATCTGGCCATCCAGATAAAGTGGCATATGCGGGACACATCTATCCTGATAATTAATATGAGTCGTTAATATTAAAATAGCTCTTTCAAGTGTTAATAGTTTAAACTCAAACCTATTCTTCGTTGTATATTAATTAAGACAGACTTTTTATTAAAATATTAATCTTTCTTATACTCAGGAAGATCAATAGTATCATTAAATATTCCTGCGCCAATAAATTTTGATACAACAGGTGTTGAAGATATTTTGACTGTAATTGTAGAAAGATATTTTTTCATAATTTCATCTGATGCCGCTAAAGATAAATTTGAAAGTCCAACTTTTTGCTTTCTATTTATTATATCTTTTAACTTATTTTGCCATTCATCAAAAGCTACTTTATAGTTGCCTTTAGCTTTATACAATTCACCTGCTAACACATAAGCCTCAACTATTGCAAATATACTTCCTAAGCCCATTAGGATAGAAGGACAAGATGCTGCATCACCAACTAAGGCGACTCTTCCTTTATGCCAGTTGTCCATTTTTACTTGGCTGACATTGTCAAAATAAACATATTCAACATTATCAAGTCTTTCAAGTATGTCTGGAGTTTCCCATTTACTATCTTTAAATACTGATTTTAAGAGCTGTTTTTTCTCTTCAGTAGTTGTTGGAAATTTTTTTACCAAATTTGCATCAATTGTAAACATAACTAGAGTTTCTTTCTCATCTAAACAAACTCTAGCAACTTGCTTATCATTACCAACACTAACTGCGTAAGTAAACTTCTCAAAATGATTATAATCTTTTAGGGAAAATGCAGCAATATACTTATCTAAATCGTACTCTTCGTACTCAGATTCATCAAATACTAATGAGCGAATATGAGAATGCAAGCCGTCAGCACCGATGACAAGATCAAATTTTTCTGTAGTATTATCTGAAAGGTGAACAGTTACCCCATCTTTTTGTTCTTCTAAACTCTCTATAGATGTACCAAATCTTATATCGATTCCATCACATGCTTTATAGATAACTTCTGAAATATCCCCGCGTTTAACACTTAAGAATTCACCATATTTTTCCTTGATAAGAGAAGAGATATTTACCTTTGAAGATCTTCGACCATTCTCATCAAAACAATGGATATGTTTTATTTCGTAGGACTTTTGTTTTAACTGCTCAAGAAGTCCCATTTTTTCCATTATTTCACAAGCATGTCCCCAAAAGTCAACAAGGTGTCCTCCAGATTTAAATTCAGGAGACTTCTCAAAAATAACAGGCTCAAAACCATACTCTCTAAGCCACCATGCTAAAGTAGGTCCTGCTATACCAATTCCATTTATCGCAATTCTCATGTTCTTTCCTTTAGAAATTAGTCTATCTTTCAATTTTAGAGCTATATTTTTAGTTATTCAATATCATAGGTGCAACCATTTGATAATTATTTGCAGATAGTACAAAAATTATATAATTTTTTATATATAATAGGTAAGTTATAAGCATAAAAGACTATTATGTAGTTATATAGGAATACTTATTTATGATTAAAAAACTAAAGCAAAAATGGTTTTGGAGTAAAAACTCTGAACAAGGGCCCCCAGATTTAGAAGAAATAATAAAAAAATTCTTTGGCAAAAAGAAAAAAAAGAATAATGATGATAACGAAAGCATTTACTCTAAAAATGCTAATAAAAATAATCCAATATTTGAAAAGCCACCTATTAAAAAAATAGCTATGATTGTCATAGGTATTATAATAGTTGGATGGGTAGGCTTTGGCTTTTATGTTGTCCAGCCTGCTGAGCAAGCTGCGGTACTTAGATTTGGTAAGTTTACTAAGATGGTTCAGCCAGGACTACATTGGTATCCATTAGGAATTGATACAATTCGTAAAGAAAATGTCCAAGAGTTAAAAACAATCTCGCTAAAAAGAGATATGCTGACTTCAGAAGAAAATATTGTACATGTTTCTTTTACCGTACAGTATCGTATCTCTAATTTACAGGATTATTTATTTGCAAATACCGATCCATCTCAGTTGCTACAACAATCATTAGAAAGTGCTGTTAGACAAGTTATTGGTCATAGCAATTTATCTGATATTTTAACAACACAAAGAGCATCAATTGCAGGTAAAGTTAAGCAAGAAATGGAAGCCTTATTAAAAGAGTATAAGTCAGGTATCTACATAAGTGATGTTATTATGCAACCAGCTCAAGCTCCTGATGCTGTTAAAGATGCTTTTGATGATGTTATAAAAGCAAGAGAAGATCAAGCTAGACTACAAAATGAAGCCGAGTCTTATGCAAACAGAGTAATTCCAGTTGCTCAAGGTAAAGCTCAGAGAATTGTTGATCAAGCAAATGCATATAAACAACAAATAGTACTACAGGCTCAGGGTGAAGTAGCTGAGTTTGAACAATTATTACCAATATATAAAAAATCACCAGATATCGTTATGAATCAGATGTATTTTAATACTATCTCAGATGTATTGCAGCATAATAAAGTCTTTATTATTGATGGGGATGGTGCGAAAAATATTTTCTATGGCTTAGGAAATAAGCAAAAGCAAGCGTTATTATCAAATACACAAGGAGGAAACTAAGATGAGTAAGCTTTTAAAAATAGTCTTAGTGCTTGTGGTAATTGCAATAATAGTAACTTTAAGCAGTAAATTTATAGTAAAACAAGGTACAGAATCTGTTGTTTTAAGATTGGGTGAGCTTGTTAAAAAAGATGGTAAAGTAATTGAATATGAGCCTGGTATTCATATTAAGATTCCATTCTTAGATACAGTTAAGAATTATGATATGAGAAATAGAGTTTTAACTACAGACTCATCTCGTGTCGTTACAAAAGAGAAGAAAGATGTACTGATAAACGCTTATGTTGTTTGGAGAATTAATGATATTTCTAAATTCTTTATTAGTACTAGCGGACAGGTATTTAGAGCAGAAACTTTATTAAAGCAATTCTTAGAATCATCATTAAGAGCTGAAGTTGGTAAAAATGATATCCAAAGTTTAGTAAATAATGACCGCGATAAGCTAATGATTGCACTAACAAAAGATGTTGCGGCTCAAGCTAAAGAGATTGGTATATCTATAGTAGATGTTAGAGTTAATCAGATTGATTTACCTGATACAATTACTGAGTCGATATATCAAAGAATGAAATCATCAAGACACAAAGAAGCTTCACGTATAAGAGCAGAAGGTGAAAGAGCAGCTGAGAAAACTAAAGCAGCAGCAGATGCAAAAGTAACAGTAACTTTAGCAGAAGCAGAAAAACAATCTAAGATTATTAGAGCTCAGGCTGATGCAAAAGCTGCTAAGATCTTTACAGACACATATGCGGGCTCAATTCCTTTATATGAGTTCTTAAAGAGCATGAACTCATATAAGCAAAGCTTTGATGGTAAAAATCAAGTTGTATTTATGCTTAAGCCTAATAGTAAGTTTTTTCAAGGCTTTAAGCTAGAGCCAAATAGCAAACTTGCTGAAGATATGAAAGAGGCTAAATAATGAGTAGAATACGAGTACTTTTTGTATGTAAAGGTAATATCTGTAGATCTCCAACGGCTCATGGTATTTTTAGAGATATTATTAGAGAAAATAATCTTGAAGAAAAGATCTGTGTAGAGTCTTGTGGTACTAGCTCACGTATGTGGGGGCATGAGGGTCATGGTGCTGATATTAGATCACTAGAAACAGCTAAGAAATATGATTGTGACCTTTCAGATCAAAAGTCACAACAACTAGAAGAGGCAGATTTTGATAATTTTGATTATATTGTCGCTATGGATCAAGAAAATATAGATACGATGAGACAGATGTTCCCAAAAGCAGATTTTTCGAAAGTATCTAGAATGCTTGAATATGCACCAACAATATCCATAAAAGATGTACCTGATCCATATTATGAGAATAACTTTGAAAAAGTTTTTATGATGATTCATACAGCTTGTCAGGAACTTTTTGAAAAAATAAAATTAGAGCATAAATTATGAACTATCGTAACGCAAAATATATAATGGGAGCTGCAAAAGTTTCTCAACTTCCTGAGGATGCAGGTGTTGAAGTGGCTTTTGCAGGCAGATCAAATGCGGGTAAATCTAGCGCATTAAACACTCTTACAGATCATAAAGGTCTTGCTAGAGTAAGTAAAACTCCCGGAAGAACGCAGTTAATAAACTTATTTGATCTAGGTGATAATAAGAGGTTAGTTGATTTACCAGGATATGGCTATGCTAAAGTCTCTGAAGCAATTAAAAAACAGTGGCAAAGTGAGATGGAAAGTTATTTAACATCACGCGAATGTTTAGGCGGAATTGTTCTACTAGTAGATTCGCGTCATGCATTAAAAGAATTTGACTCTTTGATGATCGAAATGGCTATATCATATGAGCTAAATCTACATATACTTCTTACAAAAGCCGATAAGCTAAATAATAAAGAAAAGGCTCAAGCAAATAGAATGATTGAGAGCTTTTTAAAAACATTTATTTCAACAGATAAAATCTCTTATCAATTATTTTCTTCATTAAATAAGATGGGTCTAGATAAGCTAAAAGAAAGATTAGACTCTTGGTATCAGTAAGATATCTATTTAGTTAATTGTAAGCTTTAAAGTATTTTTTAAAAAAATAAACATATTATCCAAACTAATAATACGTTTATTCTAGAGGGAATCGACCCTTTACAGACTTTTGTGTAAATTTTTCATAGGCTACCAATCCTATCTTCAAATTTAATCATAAAATGTGC